>CAZFUK010000167.1:0-9726 GCA_964522005.1 uncultured Anaerolineales bacterium
GTACCGAGTTCGGTTCCGGACTGGTCGGTGACACGGGCGCTGAGGAAGCGGCGGCTCGGCACACGCGAGGTGCGTCCGGTGATGACGACGGGGCTGCCGACGACCGTGCCGACACGCGGCGTGTCAATCTGAATGGTCATGGCCGGCAGAGGGCGCGGTGTGGTGACGTCCACCGCGCTGTAGCCAACATAGCCGCCTGTCTCGGGGTCGCGCTCGAACACGACGATGCGGACCGGCCCGCCCCCTGGCGGCGGGGTAAAGGTGATGGCCGTGGTGAAGCGCCCCGGTCCGCCGGGCGCTCCCTGGACCGGAATCGTCCCGCCGCCCAGGTCAACATCCCCCTCGCCAATCAGCCCATAGCCCAGGCGGCCCTGGTCGGGGTAACGCGACGTCGTGCCGCTGATGGTCACGGTTCCGGTGCTGGGCGTGTTCGGGCGGGGGGCCTCAATGACGATGGACTGCTCGTTGGGGAACTCCGCCACGCGCAGGTTGACGCTGGCATAGCCGAGGGCGCTGTTGTTGGGGGCGAGGTCGAATAGCTCCAGGCGGATGTAGCTGGTAGTGGTCGGCAGGCTGAAGGTGACGGTGGCGTTGAAGCGGTTGGGCCGCCCCGCCGCGCTCACCACCGTCACCGGCCCGGTGCCCAACTCCTGGCCGGTCTGGCTCATGACGCGGTAGGCCAGCCGGCCGGTGTTGGGGTAGACCGCCGTGCTGCCGGTGATGACGACGGGGCTGCCGATAACCGTGTTGGGCGCCGGGGTGTCAATGGTAATGCTCTGGACCTGGGCCGGGTACACCGCGTGGACGGTGAGGGAATGAATCGCCAGCAACAGGGCAATAGATATGAGTAATCGCAACAGGTGACGAACCATAAATCTCTCCTGGGACGAGTCAATGCTCGACTGCGGAGAGAGCAAGTTCTGTGCTATACGTGCCCAGACGCCACACACACAGCCCGTCGAGCTAAACTTCTTAAGCTCGACGGGCTGTGTCCAGGCCCGGCCCCTGGTGTTACTCGTCTTCCGGCTCGTCGCCGTTGTCGCCCCCGTTATCGTCATCGGGAACGACGGGCTTGCCAAAGGGCGCGGGGCGGAAGGCGCCTTGCCGCTCCTGCAACTCGCGCCACTCCTCGCCCGCCACCTCGTAAATCTCCTCGTTGGCCTCGTTGAGCAACGTCATGGTGTTCTTCATGACGTCCACCCGAATCACCTTGGCCGTCCCCGTCGCCCACTGGAGCTTGGCCCCGACCTTGGGGAACTGCCCCTTGACCTCGACGTAGAAGTCCTGCTCGAAGGTCAGGCAGCACAGCAGCCGGCCGCACACACCGGAGATTTCCGGCGGGTTGAGCGGCAGGTCCTGGGTCTTGGCCGTCTTGATGGAGACGCGCGGGAAGTCGGTCATCCACGTCGAGCAGCACAGTTCAAGGCCGCACTTGTCAATGCCGCCGAGGAGCTTGGCCTCGTCGCGGACGCCGACCTGGCGCAGCTCGATGCGGGTGTGGAGCGCCTTGGCGAGGTCGCGCACCAGGTCGCGGAAGTCCACCCGCTTCTCGGCCGAGAAGTAGATGGTCAGGCGCGTGCCGTCGAAGGAGTACTCGGCGCGCACGAGCTTCATGGGCAGGTCGTGCTCGCGCACCTTCTGCTTGGCGACCGCCAACGCCTCGCTCTCGCGCAGGCGGTAGCTCTCCATCAGCGTCAGGTCCCGCCAGTCGGCCCGCCGTTCCACCGGCTTGAGGGGCTGGACGACCTCGCCATCGGGCACATCGGTCGGCGGCACGACAATCTTGCCGACCTCGGTGCCGCGACTGGTCTGCACCACGACATAGTCCCCCGCCGTCACGCCCTGGGTGGTCTGGGGGTCAAAGAAGTATACTTTACCCGCTCGCTTGAAGCGAACGCCTACAACAACCATAATGCCTCGATTTATGCGTCCGGCCAACTCAAAAACAGGACTTCCAGCGCCAGGCGCGGGTTGGCGTTGCGCTCTAGCTCGTCCGCCGTCTGGCGTGTGGCCCGCAGCGCCTGGGCCAACGTTTCGAGCGAGCGCCGCCCCGCCGCCTGGTCCAACAACGGCCGCTGATCTATATTCGTCACCCACTCACCACATCCGGCTCCCGTCAGCAGCGCGTCGCGCCACCACCCCTGCCACAGCAGGAGCAGGTCGGGCAGGGCCTCCGGCTTCTTCGCCATCTCTTCCGCCAGGGCCAGCCGCTCGGCGCGCGGGGCTTTGAGGACCCGCGCCAGCCCGTCCAGGTGCGTGCCACGCCGCGTGAGCAGGTTCGGGTCCCGCACCGCCTGGAGCGCCCACCCGACCCGACCCCCTGACAGCCGCGCCAGACGCGCCGCGTCGTCCGGCGTTTGGCCCCGGGCTACCAGCGCCTCCGTGATGGTGGGCGCGGGCACCGGGGTGAGCGGCACCTGCTGGCAGCGGGAGACGGTCGTGGGCAGCAGCGTCTCGGCATCCTCGGCGGTCAGGATGAGCAGCGCGTAGGGCGGCGGCTCTTCGAGGGTCTTGAGCAGGGCGTTTTCGGCCGCGTCGTTGAGCGTGTCCGCCTGGGCCAGCAGGACGACGCGGCGCGCCCCCTGGTAGGGCCGCAGCGACAGGTCGCGCTGCACCTCGCGCACCGTCTCAATCTTGATCTGCGCCCGGCTGGCCGCCTTGCGTTTGCCCCGCACCGCGGCCGCGACGTCGCCGCTCTCACCGACAACCACGCCGTCATCGTCTCCGCCGCCGTCCGGCTCGACCACTCGCAGGTCGGGATGGGTTCGCTCGCGGGTCTTGCGGCAACCAGCGCAGCGGCCACACGCGACCCCCTGCGCCCGCGCCGCCTCGTCCTCGCACATGAGCGCCTGGGCGAAGTACAGGCCGACCGTCGTCTTGCCGACGTTGGGCGGCCCGACCAGCAGATAGGCATGGGCCAGGTGGCCGTCGGCCAGGCTGCGCTGGAGCAGCCGCACGGCCGAGGCGTGGCCGACGATGGGCCAGGCGGGGGGCGAGGTGGGAAGTGTCATAGTATGGAGATTCTAGCACAGGCGAGCGATATGTAAAAATCTACCCCTCGCCGCTCTACCCGGCGGCCCTCTCGCCCCTCCCCCTCCCGTTTGACACCGTCTCGAAAGGGGACTATCTTCATGCGTAACCCATGTCAGGCATAACCGGCCTCAGGAGGTGGACCCCATGCTCTCGCTGGACCAGCAAATCGCGACGCTGACCTATCAAGCCCCCCTGCCCCAGATGATCCGCGTGCGCCAACGCTTCGACGTCGAGCGCGTCACAGACTTCGAGGGCGACACCAGCGCGGCGGTGAGTGTCTTCGCCGCCCACGTACGCCCCAGCATGCGGGTCGCGGTCGGCGTCGGCAGCCGGGGCATCGCCAACCTGGCCCGCATCGTGCGGGCGGTGGGCGCGGAGTTGCGGCGGCTGGGCGCGCAGCCCTACGTCATCCCGGCCATGGGCAGCCACGGCGGCGCGACGGCCGAGGGCCAGCGCGCCATGCTGGCCGACCTGGGCGTGACCGAGGCCAGTGTTGGCATGCCGATTGCGGTAACGATGGACACTCGCGAGGTGGGCCAGGTGGCCGACGGCACGCCGGTGTACTGGAGCGTGGACGCCCTGGAGGCCGACGGCGTGGTGCTGGTGAACCGCGTCAAGCCGCACACCGACTTTCGCGGCCCCATTGAGAGCGGGCTGGCGAAGATGTGCGTCATCGGGCTGGGTCGCCAGCAGGGCGCGTCGCTCATCCACGCCCACGGCAGCACCAAGGGCCTGGGTGAGATCATGCCCCAGGCCGGCCGGCTGCTGGTCGGGCTGGGCAAGGTGCTGGGCGGCGTCGCCATCCTGGAGAACGCCTATGACGAGACGGCGCGGCTGGTCGGCGTGCTGCCCGAGGGTATCGCCGGCGACCACGAGCGCGCGCTCCAGGTCGAGGCCAAGGGGATGATGCCGTCGCTGCCCTTCGACGCCTTCGACACGCTCATTATTGACGAGATGGGCAAGAACATCAGCGGGGCGGGCATGGACCCCAACATCATCGGGCGGATGCAGATTTTTCGCGTGCCCGAGTTCGAGCGGCCCCAAATCGCCACTATCGCCGTGCTGGGGCTGACCGAGGCGTCCCACGGCAACGCGGCCGGCATCGGCCTGGCCGACTTCACCACGCGCCGCCTGTTCGAGAGCATTAACTTCGAGCATATGTACATCAACTGCATGACGTCGGGTATTGGCGGGGTCCAGCGTGGGCAGTTGCCCCTCGTCCTGCCCACCGACGCCGACGCCATTAGCGCGGCCATCCTCACGTCGGGCCGCGCCGACCCGACGCAGGCCACGGTCGTGCGCATTCCCAACACGCTCCAGATTGGGGAGTTGGACATCTCGACGACGCTGCTCGACGCCGCGCGCATCCATCCCCGCCTGGAGATTCTGTCCGAGCCGAGGCCGCTCGCCTTCGCGGACGGACGCCTGCTGCCGTTCTAGAGTACACTGACCCCGCCTCACGAGGCCCCTATGCTGCGCGCCATCACCTGCCACCAGGATACCTTCAAGACCATTGACGACCCCAAGGCCATCAAGGACTACGTCAGCGACCCCAAGGCCACCGTCTGGATTGACATCACCGCGCCGGGCGAGGCCGAAATCAGGGCGCTGCGCGAGGTCTTCCACTTCCATCCCCTATCCCTGGAAGACGTGCTGCGGCCCGGCCAGCGGCCCAAGATCGAGGTCTACCCGACATACTACTTCATGGTCTTTTATGACCTGGACTACCCCAAGCAGGACCAGCCCATCCAGACCCACGAGATTGACATCTTCCTGGGCCAGAACTACGTCGTGACCGTCCACGCGGCGCCGCTGGCCGAGATTGACGAGGTCTGGGAACGCTGGCAGCGGCGGGCGGACGTCATCGGGTCGGACGTGGGCGCGCTGCTCTATGTGCTGGTAGACAACCTGGTGGACGAGTACTTCCCCATCCTGGACCAGTTGGCCGAGCGCGTCGAAGACGTGGAGCAGCACATCTTTGAGAAGTTCAGCCCGGAAGCCCTGGAAGACATCTTCGCCCTCAAGAAGGACTTGCTTACGCTGCGGCGCATCATCTCCCCCGAACGCGACGTGCTCAACGTGCTGCTGCGCCGCGACCCGCTCATCGTCTCGGCCGAAACAGCGGTGTTCCTGCAAGATGTCTACGACCACATCCTGCGCGTCACCGACAGCCTGGACACCTACCGCGACCTGCTGTCCAGCGCGCTCGACGCCTACCTGTCCGTCCAATCCAACAACCTCAACGAGGTCATGCGCCGGCTGACGGTCATCTCGACCATCTTCCTGCCCCTGACCTTCCTGACCGGCTTCTTCGGCATGAACTTCTCGCACCTGCCCTTCGACAACGACACCCTGCTGTGGGGCAGCCTGGCGGTCATGGTCATCCTGCCCCTGGCGATGCTGGCCTTCTTCCGTTGGCGCGGCTGGAGTTAATCTAAGCTGATAGGAACACCCCTCAATGGAACGCATGACCCCCGTCCCCCGCGTGGGACGCAATGACCCCTGCCCGTGCGGCAGCGGCAAGAAGTACAAGCACTGCCACATGCTCCAGGAGCAGCAAGCTGTCAGCGGCTCGGTACGGGTGCGGCAGGCCCGTGAGAGCGCCTACGCCAAGCTCGCCGAGTACATCCAGGGCGAGCGCTTCCTGCCCGACCTGGCCGCCTCCATGGAGCTATTCTGGGACCGGCGGCTCCAGGCCGACCAGATCAACCGCGTCGTGCCGCTACACCGCTACCGCGCGCTGGACTTCTTCCTGTTCGACTACAAGACGGCCGAGGGCGAGCGGGTGGTGGACCGCTTCGCGGCGGAGCAGCGCAACCGGCTCTCGCCCGAAGAGCGCACCGTCCTCAAGCAGTGGGCCGACGCCTACCTGGGCGTGTACGCCGTCCTGCGCGCCGAGGGCGAGGCGTTCCAGGTCCGCGATATGCTGCTGGGCGGGGAGAAGCGCGTCGAAGGAACACTGCCGCCGCCCCTCGCCAACCGGAACATGACCCTGGTGGGACGGCTGGCCGCCGACACGCCGCCCTACTTCGTCAACGACCTGTTCCTGCCCATGCCGCTCAAGCGGGCGACCGAGTTGGTCGAGTGGCTGACGCCGCGCTTCCAGGCCTACCAGGCGCAGCGCTACGGCGCCCGATGGCCCGACTTCCTGCGCGCCGAGAGCTACCTGGTCAACCACTTCCTGCTGACCGACCCGGAGTTCCTGCCCGCGCCCCGGTCCCAGGTCGCCACGCCCGACCGCAACCGCGAACTGGAGATCGCGGAGGAAGCGGTGCGGCGGGTGCACAGCGGGCTGATCATCGGCACGCTCGACCAGCACTACAGCCAGTGGCTTGACCGGCCCATCGAGGGCTGGGGCAACCGCTCCCCGCGCCAGCTTATGGCCGACGAGACGGGTCAGGCGCGCGTCCAACTCCTGTTGAGCGTGCTGGAGCGGGCCGAGGAGGTGCGCCGGGGCGCGGGCCAGCCCGCCTATGACGTCAACCGCCTGCGGGCGCAGTTGGGCCTGTTGGGGGCGGGGGTGTTCTAGCGCCGTAATATTGACTGAAACGATTGACAGGTACAGTGGAAGGGGTGTATACTGGGCCAGGGACGCCCGAAAGTCGTGCCTTGTGCCCCTTGACAAGCCGCTCCGTCCCCCCGGACCACGAATAGAAAGGACTCAGCCATGCTCCAGGAATTTCGGAAGTTCATCTTGCGCGGCAACGTGATTGATCTGGCCGTCGGTATCATCATGGGGACCGCGTTCGGCGCCATCGTCAAGTCTCTGGTGGACGACATCATCATGCCGCCCATTGGGCTGATTCTGGGTGGCGTCAACTTCGCCGACCTGTTCGTCAACCTGACGCCCTCCAAGCCGGCCACCTCCCTGGCGGCGGCGAGGGAGGCGGGCGCCGCTGTGGTGGCCTACGGCTCGTTCTTCAACAACATCATCAACTTCCTCATCATCGCCTTCGTCATCTTCCTGCTGGTGCGGGCCGTCAACCGCATGATGCAGGCCAAGGCCGAGGCCCCAACCCCGCCTGTTCCAACGGCCGAGGAGAAGCTGCTGACCGAGATCCGCGACCTGCTCAAGACGCAGCGGCCGCGCTAGAGCGTACTTGATTGCCTCACGCAGGGCGGCTATACTTCTCTCTAGTGAGTCCACTAGAGAGAAGTGTTTTATGGGAACTCCGCGTTTGAGTGACAGACCCGACTGCCCCTACTTTCACGAGGACAGCCACCGCCAGGCGACGCGGCGCGCGTGCCGCCTGGTCCAGCGCAACCCGGACTCGCTCGCCTGGAGCCCCGGCCTGTGCAAGTCGTGCCCCGTGCCAAGCTTACTCAAGGCGAACCCGTGTCGCCACCTGGTCCTGGAGGCCCGTGTCGTCCGCAAGTGGGGCGTCTTCTCCCGCGTCGAGCCGTACACCGCCTGCACGGCCAAGGCGATTGAGCTATCGAACCCCGAGGCGTGCTGGCGAGGCTGCGCCGAGTTCTCGCCGCCCCCCGGCGCCGGCGACTTTATCTCCGTGGACGACCTGATGGCGGCGGGCGAAGGCCGCTCGCCCCTGGACTCATAAGTAAGAACCTCCGCCCCTTTATCGTCGCATACCTGGATTGTTATATCGTCTACCCGGCCCACGGGCCACCTGTTGGCGAGCCATGACGGCTCGGATGTCCCATGATGGGCGGAGCGCCATTGACGCGCTCTGCCCTTTTTGTCCTTCCAGCCGTTGCTCTGCCTATCCGGCGGCGCTGGACTCAAGATTGCTACTGGGTAGGCACGGTGTCTTGTAAATTTGAGTACAGGCGGCAGGGGAGTAACTTTCGGACGCACTTCTGCGTTGACAAGCATAGCCCGTTTTTGCTATACTACCCGCACTCTAATCTGCCGTGGTCTTTGACCAGGAGTGAGCTACCATGTCGCTGCCATTCATTGGCATTCCGACCCACAACGAGCGTTCGAAGGATGACTTGGCGCCGCCCAGCTACGTGATGCGCCAGGCGTACACCTGGGCGGTGGAGGAAGTCGGTGGCGCGCCCTTCCTCGTTCCCCTGCTCAGCGACAAGACGACGCTGCGCGCGCTGTATGACCAGATGGACGGGCTGTTGCTGGCCGGCGGCGGCGACCTCGACCCCGCCCGCTACGGTGAGGCCCCCGACTCGCACCTGCTGGATGTGGACGTGCTGCGCGACCGCGTCGAGACGATTATGACCCAGTGGGCGCTCAGCGAGGGCAAGCCCCTTTTTGCCATCTGCCGTGGCGTCCAGATGATCAACGTCACCGCCGGCGGCACGCTCTACCAGGACGTGCCGAGCATGTGCCCGTCCGCCATCACCCACATGCAGCGCTACCGCCCGCGCCACTACCGCGCCCATACCGTGGAAGTCACGCCGGGCACGCGGCTCTATAAGTCGCTCGGCGGCGCCCGTGTCCAGGTCAACAGCCTGCACCACCAGGCCATCAAGGACGTCGCGCCGGGCTTTGTCGTTAGCGCCCGCGCCGCCGATGGCATCGTCGAGGGCATCGAGAGCGCGAACGGCAATTTCGCCGTCGGCGTCCAGTGGCACCCGGAGGTCCTCGCCATTGAGGACACGGCCATGCGCCAACTCTTTGCCGACTTCGTGGAGCAGGCCCGCGCCTACCGCGCCCAGCGCCTCGGCTTCAGCCAGGCGGCCTAGTCTAGTAGTCACCTGCCTCGCCCCTTCCTGCCTCAAGGAAGGGGCTGTTTTTGTGTTCCCGCCTACAGTCTTGTCCAGGGGGTCTGAGTAGCGGCCGATGACACACCAGGCTCAACCCATTGGCGTCTTCGATTCAGGCGTGGGCGGGCTGTCCGTGCTGCGGGCGCTCGTCGCGGAACTACCGGGCGAGGACTTCGTCTACGCCGCCGATACCGCCCACTGCCCCTATGGTCCGTGCTCGAAGGACGAGATTCAGCGGCTCAGCCGCGCCGTCACCGAGTTCCTGGTCGGCCAGGGCGCTAAGCTCGTCGTCGTGGCCTGCAACACGGCCTCGGCCGCCGCGCTGGCCTACCTCCGCGCCGCCTTCCCCCTCCCCTTCGTCGGCATGGTGCCCGCCCTCAAGCCGGCCGCCGGCCAGACGCGAACGGGGCACGTGGGCGTGTTGGCGACCGAGGGCACCTTTCAGGGTGAGCTATTCGCGGATGTGGTGGCGAGGTTTGGGCAGGGCGTCCAGGTGCATGTCCAGGTGGGGCACGGGCTGGTGGAGTTGGTGGAGGCAGGCGAGGTGGAGGGGCCGCGCGCGGAGGCCGCGGTCGAGCGTTGCCTGCGTCCCCTGCTCGACGCCGGCGTGGATACCCTCGTCCTCGGCTGCACCCACTACCCGTTCCTCACCCCTACTCTGGAGCGGGTAGCCCAGGGTCGGCTGACGGTGGTCGAGCCGAGCGCGGCCATCGCCGCGCAGACGCGGCGGGTACTGGCCGAGCGCGGCTGGCTCAACCCGCAGCCACTTGGAAAACGTGTATACTATACGTCGGGGAGTCCGAGCGCGCGGGCTGCCATCCTAGAGCGGTTGGTCGGCGTCCAGGCCACCGTCCACCCAATGCCGACCGCGTGAGGTCGAGCCTATGACCGACACCCACCTTGAACTGGAGCATCTGTCCTTGCCGGCCACGCACGCCGCGACTCGACGCCCGGCCCTCTACACCTGGCTGCATCGCCTGACGCCTTCCATCTGGTTGAGCGCGCTGCTGG
>CAZFUK010000168.1:0-4666 GCA_964522005.1 uncultured Anaerolineales bacterium
GTCGGAGGCCAGCGTCTTGAGGACCGGCGTGATGTCGAAGCGGTCCAGGTCCAGCACTTCGGCCTCGAAGTTGCTCAGCGTGCCGCCGTGGCCCAGGCACACGGCCGGCACTTCGACCAGCAGGGCGTCGTCGTAGTCGGCCAGGCGCACGAAGAAGGCCACCACGGCCGACGCATCCACCAGCCCCGTCTCCTGAAGCACATAATCCTGACCGCCGCTAAAGCTGATGTTGCCCAGGACCACCGGCGTCGAGAAGCCGGCGCGGCCCTCGGTCCAGCGGTAGATGGCCTCGCTGTCGGAGATGAGGCTTTGGAGCGTCACGCCCGCCTCGCGCTGCCAGAGGCGGCTGTGCAGGTCGGTGCGGCTCGTCTTGGCGATGCAGATGAGGTCCAGGGCGTGGCGGCGGCGGTGGCACGCCTCGAACAGGGCCAGGTAGTCGGCGGCGATCTGGGCGTGGAGTGGGTCCACACCTTCCAGGGTCAGCGGGTACAACTGGGGCAGCCGCGAGTAGAGCGCGCCGTCCATGTAGAGGACGCCCCGTTCGGGCAGGCGCTCCAGCCCCTCGCGCGCCACCGCCGTTTCGAGGCTCTGCATCAGCAGGTCGTAGAAACGTTTGACCTGGCCGTCGTCCGTCGCGCCCGGCAGGATTTCGACCTCGACGCGGCTGCACTCCACGGCGTCGTCCAGCGTCGCGCCGTGGCCGATACATAGCGCCTGGGCGACGAACAGGATGGCCCCGTTGACCAGGTCCACGCGGCCAATCGAAGCGTCCACGGCGATGGCCGGACGACGGCGGGCGTGGAACAGCCGGTCGGGCAGGGGGTGCCAGTTGGCGTGGACGAGGTCGCGCAGGTCGGCCTCAAATTCAGAGGCGTCGTTGGAGAAGGTGACGCCCAGGTGGGCGGCCTTGGCCTCGACGCGCCGGGCGAGTTTATCGAGAAAGTCGGGCATGGGAGTACCTTAGGCGAAGCGTCGGTCGCTGCGGTCGAGGCGGACCTCGCAGCCGGTCATCTCCGCGATGAGGCGGACGTAGACCTCGTTCATGGTGGTGCGGTGCAGGCGCACCTCGCGGTCCACGCCGTAGAGCAGGGCGTTGTAGACCTCGAAGCCGCCGTAGTCGGCCAGGAGCAGCCGCACGATGGAGGCGATGTCGTAGCGCGAGTCGAGCACTTCGGCGTCGAGGTCGCCCAGCCGCTCGTCGCAGTCGGCGCAGAAAGCCGGGATGTCCACGCGCATGGCATCGTCGCCCTCGGCCAGCCGCACAAAGAATGAGATCATGGCCGGCGACTCGGCCACGCGTGGGTCGTCCAGCAGCGCCTCGGAGCCGCCAGTGAAGCCCCGCCGTCCCAACAGTACGGGCGTTGAGTAGCCCGGCACGCCCTCCGTCCAGCGGTGAATCATCTCCGAGTCGGGCAGCGTCGTCGGGACGTTCATGCCGACCTCGGCCTGCCACAGCTTGCAGTGGGTGGCCTCGCGGCTGGTCTTTGCGACCGCGACGACCCGAATTTTACGCTCGCGGGCCTGTTCGTACAAGTAGAGGATGTTGCCGAGGATGAGTTCGGGGAAGTCATAGAGGTCTTCAGCGGCCTCGACATCCAGTTCCAGCCGCAGCGGGTAGAGCTGGGGCAGTTGGCTGTGCAGCGCGCCGTCCAAAAAAACGACCCCCCCATACGGCACAACGGGGAGGCAGTTGGTCGCCAGGCGAATCTCGAGCTGGCGCAGCAGCAGGTCGGCAAAGCGCTCGACCGCGCCGCGATCCGCTGAGCCGCGCACAATCTCGATCTCGACTTCGCCATCCTCGAAGCCGTCGGAGCCGAGGCACAGCGCCTGGGCGACAAAGAGGTAGGCGCCGTTCACCAGGTTGGCGCGGCGCACCGAGCCGTCAATGGCGAAGGCGGGATAGCGTTGGGGCGTATGGCCGTTGGTACACGGGGGCAGCGGGTTCCAGTTGTCCTCGACGAGGCGCTGGAGCTCGCGCTCGCCCGCGTCCGCCTCGCGGCGCAGGGTAAGCGCCAGGGTACGGGTTTTCTGCTCCACCCGGCGGCTGAACTTCTCAATAAAGTTGGGCATACCCCTCCTCGAACACCTGTGCCGCACACCTGTTCGTCCTGATTATACCCCAGGTTTAGTAGGCCGTCAAGAGGTTTTCACAACATATTGGGGGTGGGGATGGTTGGGGAGGGGTACGCCGGGCCTCGTTTTGCCCTTCCTCCGCGAAAGTGCTAACATTGGAGGACGGAGGACGAAAGACCGAGGACGGAAGTCTGCCTGCCTTCTGCCTTCTGCCTTCTGCCTTCTGCCTTCTGCCTTCCGCCTACTGACCACTGACTACTGACTACTGAGGCGCCATGTTCCAGCCCGCGCTTGACCTGATTCGCCGCGAGTACTCCGGCCCAGCGGCCAAGGAGTACGTCGCCCACATATCGCGCTACCACCGCATCCAGGCCAGCCCCGGCTATCGCCAGGTGGCCCACTGGGTGGCGGGGGAGTTAGAGCGGTGGGGCCTCAACGTGACGGTCCACCGCTACCCGGCGCGTTTCGACCAGGCCTACTGGTCGGCGGGCATGTTCCAGGAGTGGGACTGCGGGGCCGCCACCCTGCACCTCGTCGCGCCGCTGGACAAGGCCCAGAAGCTGTGCGACTTCCGCGAGGTGCCCATCAGTGTGATTCAGCGCAGCATCGCGGCCGACGGCGAGTACGAGATTGTCGCGGTCCAGGGCGGGACGAAGCGCGAGGATTATGCTGGGCTGGACGTGCGGGGTAAGCTGGTGCTGAGCGGCGCGGCGGCCGAGGCCGTGCGGCGGGTGGCCGTCGAGGAGTTGGGGGCCGTCGGCGTCGTGTTCGACGGCATGAACCCCGTCCCGCCGACGCGCCAGCCGGGCGACCTCCAGGACGTGCGGCAGTACACGTCGTGGTGGTGGACCGGCCACGAGACGCGGTGCTTCGGCTTTGTCCTGACGCCGCGCCAGGGCGCCTGGCTGCGCGGCCTGCTGCAACAGAGCGAGGTCCGCGCCCGGGTCCACATTGACGCCCAGCTCTACGACGGCGAGATCGAAGTCATTGACGCCTCGATCGCGGGCGAGACCGAGGACGAGATCGTCGTGGTCAGCCACCTGTGCCACCCCGCGCCCGGCGCCAATGACAACGGCTCCGGGGCGGGCGCGAACATGGAAGTCGCCCGCGCCCTGGCGACGCTGGTTCAACGTGGCGACCTGCCGCGCCCCCGGCGGACGCTGCGCTTCCTCTGGCTGCCCGAAATGACCGGCACCTACGCCTACCTGGCGACCCATGCGGATCGCCTGCCGAGGATGGTCGCGGGCCTCAACCTGGACATGGTGGGCGCGGACCAGGAGGCCGTCGGCTCGGTCATGCTGATTGACACCCCGCCCGAGGCCATGCCGTCGTTTGCGCCGGACCTGCTGGAGCGGCTGCGCGACGAGTTCACCTGCGACCAGCAGTCGTTCAGCGGGCAGGGCGGCTATGCCCTGTTCCGCTACGCCACGGTGCCCTTTTCGGGCGGCTCGGACCACTACATCCTGAGCGACCCCACGGTGGGCGTCCCGTGTCCCATGATCATCGAGTGGCCCGACCGCTACTATCATACGTCTCACGACAGCCTGGAGAAGGTCAGCCCGGCCACCCTGGCCCGCAACGGCGGCCTGGCCGCGGCCTATGCCTATTGGCTGGCGGGCGCGGGCGCCGCCGAGACGCGCTGGCTGGGCGAGGAGATGACGAGCCGCGCCAAGGGCCGGGTGCTGGCCCTGTTACGGGCAGCCATGACGGCCCACGCCGACACCCCCCACATCGCCGACCGCCTGGCCTACCGCGTCGAGCGCGAGCAGGCAGCCCTGGCGAGCCTGTGCCGGCTGGACCCCGACGCGCCGGTCGAGACGTGGCAGGCCGACCTGACGCGCTTCGCGGAGAGCGAGACGGGGGCGGCATCGCGGGCGATAGGCGACCTGACGGTGGGCGCGGCGGGGGGCAACGGCTTTGTCAAGGACACCGACACCGGGCTGGCGCGGGTGCCGCGTCGGCTGGTGCCCGGGCCGATTGACTTCCGCAGCCACCTCCACAAGCTAGGCGCCCAGGACCGTGCGCGGCTCCAGCAGCAGGACCACCGTATCGCCCCGACGCTGGCCCTCTACTGGGCCGATGGGCGGCGCAGCCTGGCCGACATCGCGCGCTACGTGAGCCTCGAAACCGGGCAGACGGTCAGCGCCGAGAAGATGGCCGAGTTGTTCGACGGGCTGGCGAAGATGGGGCTGGTTGAGCTGTAGATGTATCTGCACTACACGCGGCGGAAACCGCGCCGCTGGCCGTATGTCTTGCTCGCCCTGCTGCTCCTGGTGGGCGGGGGTGCGTATTATGTCGCGCGCTATCGGCCTGACCTGATTCCCGTCGAGCGCGTCCGCGCCTTGCCCCTCCCTGGGCCGTTACAGGCGCAGGTCCAACAGCGCATGGCGCAGGTCATTCCGGCTACGCCGACGCCCGTGCCCACGGTCCGTGTTGACCACATGCAGCAGGCCGAGGCGCTGTTCCACGAGGGCCAACTGGTTGAAGCCATCCGCGCCTACGAGATGGCCGCCCAACTCGACCCCGACAACCCGCTGGTCTACGCGCGCTGGGGCAAGCTGCTGACGCTGCGCCGCTCCTATGCCAAGGGCGT
>CAZFUK010000168.1:4766-9648 GCA_964522005.1 uncultured Anaerolineales bacterium
GTCAAGCTCAACCCGCGCAACTACGTCGCCGTGCGCAACCTGGGCTACGCCTGGGAAATCCGCGCCCAGGCCCGTAAAGCCATCGAGTATTATGAACAGGCGGCCGGCCTGGAGCCGCGGCTGAGCTTTATCCGCCTGGACATCGCCCGCAACCAACGCGCCCTCAAGGATTTCGCAGGGGCGCGGGCCGAGTTGGAAAAGGCGATTCAGATTGACCCGCAGGACCCGCAAGCCTACGACGACCTGGGCGTGATGTACTTCACCGACCAGCAGTACAAGTCGGCGGCCGACAACTTCGAGAAGGCCATCCAGGCCAACCCCGACTTCAGCCAGGCCTACGGCCACATGGGCTGGGTCTACTACGCCCTCAAGAACTACGAGGACGCCATCACCTCCTTCGAGAAGGCCATCAGCATGGGGCAGACCAATGTGGGCTACTACCTGCAACTGGGCCTCTCCTACGCCTACCTGCGCCAGTGCGACAAGGCGCGCCCCTGGTTCGAGAAAGCCCTGGCCGTGGACCCCAACCTCGGCCCGGCCAAAGAGGGCTTGAAAAGTTGCCAGTGAACCCTGCTCGCCCCTCAGGGGCGCCCGCCCTTGAGCCGGGCCTCGATTGGAGCGCCGTCCGCACCGAGGCCACCAACCTCCTCAGCCAGCTCATCCAGTTGGACACCAGCAACCCGCCCGGCCACGAGAGCCTCGCCGCCGAGTACCTGGCCGACCTCCTCACCGCCGAAGGCATCCCCGTCAAGCTCCTGGCCGCCACGCCCGGCCGCGCCAACCTGGTCGCCCGCCTGAAGGGGGATGGCTCGGCCGCCCCCCTCCTCCTGCTCGGCCACACCGACGTCGTCTACGCCGACGCCGTCCAGTGGCGCGTGCCGCCGTTCGGTGGGCTGGTGCGCGACGGCTATGTCTGGGGACGCGGCGCCCTGGACATGAAGGGGCTGCTGGCGATGCAGGTCATGGCCCTGCGGCTGGCGAAGCGGCTGGCCGTGCCCCTGGCCCGCGACCTGATCCTGCTGGCGACGGCCGACGAGGAGGACACGGGCCGCTACGGCGCGGGCTGGGTGGTGGACCAGCACTGGTACGAGGTGGCGGCCGAGTACGTGTTTGGCGAGGGCGGCGTGGGCATCGAGTTGGATGGTCAGCGGGTGTTCCTGGTGGCGACGGCCGAGAAGGGCTATGCTGACCTGACGCTCACGGCGCGCGGCCTGTCCAGCCACGCCTCGACGCCCAGCGGCGACAATGCCCTGGTCACGCTGGCCCAGGCCATCCAGCGTATCTCGACCTATCGGTCGGGCGTCCATCTGACTGAACCCGTCAAAGGCCACCTGGCCGCCCTGGCTGCCTCGCGCCCCTGGCCCGAACGCCAGGCCCTCGCGGGCGTGAACCTGCCGCTGGTCAACGCCTGGCTGGTGGACCGGCTGGACCTGCCGACCATCCGCCACGCGCTGCGCAATACATTCACGCCGACTATGGCCCAGGCGGGCCACCTGGCGAACGTCGTCCCGGACGCGGCCGAAGCGACCCTCAACTGCCGTACGCTGCCCGGCATTGGGCTGGGCGACCTGTTGAGCGAAGTGCGGCGCCGGCTGGCCGGGCTGCCGGTCGAGGTCGGTGTGCGCCAGTTCAACCCGGCCAGCGCGTCGCCCACTGCCACGCCCTTCTTCGCGGCCATCGAGGCGGCGACCCGCCGCGAGACGCCCGGCGCGATTGTTGCTCCTTATATGATGCCGGGCGCGACGGACGCCCGCTTCTTCCGCGCCAAGGGGGTGACGGCCTACGGCCTGATGCCGGTGTGCCTGACGTCCGAGGAGATGGCGACCATCCACGGCGTGGACGAGCGGCTCCAGGTAGCGCACCTGGAACAGGGAACGCGCGCCGTCTTCCGCCTGCTCTGCCACATGGCCGCCCGGTCCTAGACGCGCGCCGGGAAAACCGCTTGGTTTAGCGTCGGGAATAGGGTATAATATCGGCAGGGTTGGTATGGAGTCCAGGGGTGGCGCCTAGCTCAGGGGTGGAGCAATGGGAATTATTACAAAGCAGCAAACGGTGGTCCGCACAGGCATGGGACTGACGATTCGTGGCACCCGTATCACCCTGTATCACATCCTGGATGATTTGAGGGCTGGCGTTCCCGTTGACGCGATCCGGACCGAGTTTGAACTGACGGATGATCAAATGCAAGACGTGCTGGATTATCTCGAACTCCACCACGACGAGGTAGAGGCCGAGTATCAGCTTGTCCTGACGCAGGCCGAGGACAATCGCCATTACTGGGAGCAGCGCAATCGAGAGCGAGCAGCAATATCGAATGCTGCTTCTCACGGACAATCGTCGCATGGCAGGTAATAATTCGCTGGAAGAGACGATCCGTACAGAGAACACTCCTAGCTCGATGCCAGTCATCACAATTGGGAACCGACAACGCTTGAGGGTCCGTTCCTACCGTGAAGACTGTGCGAGCCGCCTGGTTGAGATAATCCTTGACCTGGACCAGTATTTGGGCACAGGCCGTATCTACATCCCGTAGTATAGGTATAGGACGCAAGGTGATGTCGAAACAAGTGTTAACGCGTTTACTCCCCTCACTGTCCACGGTCCTCATCATCGTGGGCGTTGTCTGCATGGCGCTGGGCACCCTGGCCGCCTTCCAGTACCGCCCCCGCCCGCTGTCCCAAGCGGAGCAGGCCGCGCTGCGCGAGGGGGAGCGGCTGGCGAGCGAGACGAGCGACTCCGAGGCGCCGGTCTTCCTACCCTCGCCGGGGATCGTGAAGTCGGAGGAACGGGGCGAGATCACCAGCCTGGACGAGGACACAGCGGCGGCGAGCGCGCCGGCCGCCAACGCACCGGCCGCGAACGCGCCCGCGCCGAATGCCCCGGTTCAGAGCGCGGCGGCACCGGTCGTCCCGCCGGACAAGGCCCCGGCCTCCCCACCCGGTCGGCAGGCGACCGACGACGATAACGGCGCGCCGGCCCAGGAGATTGAGCCGACCCCGACGAACGCGCCGACGCCGCTGCCGGTTGCCACCTCCATCCCCTCGGTCAACCCACCGACGCGCATCGCCGCGCCCACCATCGGCCTCGACTCCAAAGTGCTGGAAGTGGGCTGGCGCACGTTTAAGCAGGGCAACCAGTGGTTCAGCGAGTGGGAGACGGCCGACTACGCCGTGGGCTTCCACAAGCTCTCCGCGCTCGTGGGGCGCCCCGGCAATACCGTCTTCTCCGGCCACAACAACATCAAGGGTGAGGTGTTCCGCAACCTGGTGGACCTCAACGTCGGTGACCCCATCTCGGTCTGGGCCGACGACCGCGAGTACAAGTACATCGTGACCGACAAGTTCATCGTGCGCGAAGTCGGCGCCTCGATGGAGCAGCGCATCGCCAACGCCAAGTGGATTTCGCCCACCGAGGACGAGCGCATCACGCTGGTGTCCTGCTGGCCCTACTGGACTAACACCCACCGTGTCGTCGTCATCGCGCGGCCCGAAGCCGTGGCCGAAGCCTTCAAGAACAAGCTCACCATCAACGCGCCCGATGTGCCAACCGGTGGCGCGGACTGTGCGGCCCGCCCGGCCCAGGGGCCGATTGGCGACGTCTGGCAGAACAACGAGGAGATTCGCAAGCGGCTGGGCTGCGCGGTGGCCAAGGCCGCCCCGGCCCAGACGACCCAGCAGTTCTTCCAGGGCGGCCGCATGATCTGGCGGCCCGACTCGGCTTCGATCTCGGTGCTCTATGACGATGGCCGCTGGCAGAGCGTGACCAGCTTCAACGGCCTCCAGCCCCAACCCGTGGCCTCTGGCACCGAGAACTGCGCCGTCGTGCCCAAGCTGGGCTTCGAGCGCGTCTGGACGGGTCTCGTGGGGGCGCGCGGTAAACTGGGCTGCGCGGCGGGCGGTGAGCAGGGGCTGACCGTCTCGACCCAGACCTTCGAGGGCGGCACGGCGCTGGTGTTCGACACGACGCCCGTCTTCCTGTTCCGCGACGGAAGCTGGGCCGCCGTCCGCCCCTGAGTAGGTTTAGACAGAGGTGGGCATGAATCATCCGCTTCAAGCTGACCTAATCACCGAGATTATCGGAAGCGAGCCCTACACCTATTATCCCTTAGGTGAGTATGTTGTACGCGCTGTCGGGGTGTGCGGAGGACGTCCTACATTCAAGTACACACGCATCGAAGTGACCGGCACACTTGAACGGCTCGCGGCTGGCGAAAACATAGATGACATCGTCGCCGGGTATCGAGGGCGAGTGCCGCGCGAAGCCATCCTCGAAGGGGCTCGTATTGTCACCACTCTGTTCATTGACTCGCTACCCGATCTTGTGGCTGCCTGATGATTGTTCTAGATGAACAGTTGATGGGGCGAGGTCTTGACGAGGCGATTGTGCAGTGGTATCGAGGCGCGGTGTGTTTCATCTCAGACCTCCGCCCCGACACTGTTATCAAAGACGATGCGATCCCCTTCCTTCTGCGCCAACAATCAGAACCGACCTTTGTCACCATTAATGAGCGCGACTTCTGGCAAAGAGTGGCTATTGAGCCCCACTTCTGCATTGTCTGTTTTGCCCTTCCCGATTCGAATGCCGGCGACATCCCATCCCTGCTACGAAAGCTGCTCAGCCATTCCATGTTTCGCACTAAAGCGCGGCGTATGGGCTACGTCATCAGGGTCACTCAAAGCGGAGTAAGCTACTATTCCTGGAATAGTCGAGCTGTTCAATCGCTTCCAGCCATCTAACCCCCAAGTGAGACCGAGGTCAGTAATGAAGCTGATTGACAACATTCCGGTGTGGGGCGACCCCATTGACCCCGACGCGCTGAAGCAGATACAGACCTGCGCCCGCACCGCCGACTATGCCGCCCTGATGGCCGACCACCACAAGG
>CAZFUK010000169.1:0-4612 GCA_964522005.1 uncultured Anaerolineales bacterium
CCTAGCAGCAGCGTCAGGAACAGGGCAGTCCATCGGGCATGCGGTCGGGGCATTTGTCTCCTCCTCAGTAGTCGGTAGTCGGTAGCCAGTAGTCGGTAGCCAGTAGTCGGTAGCCGGTAGTCAGTACTGACTACTGACGACTGGCTACCTCTATACTTCCCTTAGTAGCCATGCATACTGCCATCGGCGCGGCGGATGGCGGGCAGATACTTGCGCTCCCAGGGGAAGCGCCGCGCCAGGTCTTCGTTGATGTCCACGCCCAGGCCGGGGGCGTCGGGCAGCCGCAGATAGCCGTCCTCGAACCAGGGACCGCCGGTCATGACCTCGTGGGTCAGGTCGGCGTGGCGCACCCACTCCTGGATGCCGAAGTTGGGAATCGCCATGCCGACGTGGGCGCTGGCGGCCGCGCCAATGGGGCCAACATCGCCGGGGCCGTGGAAGGCCGTCTTGATGTCGAACGGCTCGGCTAGCGCGGCCAGCTTCTTGCCCTCGGTGATGCCGCCGATATGCATGGGCGAGCAGCGCATGTAGTCAATCGTCTGCTCGACGATCATGGGCAGAATCTGATACTTGCTGCTGATAATCTCGCCGATACCCAGCGGCGTCGTGCTGGCCTGGCGCACGAGCTTCATACTCGGCGCGTGCTCCGGGCCAATGGGGTCTTCCAGGAACATGAGCTTGAACGGCTCCAGGTCCCTGGCGAGGCGGGCGGCCTGGATGGGCGTCAGCCGACCGTGGGCGTCGTGGAATAGCTCGACATCCCAGCCGACCTTTGAGCGCAGATGGTCGAACAGGCGCGGCGCGATCTGGAGGTAGGGCTCCGGTTCCCAGACACCCTCGTAGGGCAGGCGCTCGGTCTTCGATCGCTGGTAGTCGGGGTCGTTCTGGTCCTCCGCGCCATAGCCGCCCGGCATCCCCGGCGTCTGCACCTGGGCGCGAATCACGCGGTAGCCTTGCTCCTTGCGCTTCAGCACGTTGTCGGTGACTTCCTCGAAGTCGCGGCCGTGCGTGTGAACGTAGGTCAGCAGGCCGCGCCGCGTCGGCCCACCGAGCAGCGAGTACACAGGCAGGCCCGCCACCTTGCCCTTGATGTCCCACAGCGCCATGTCAATCGCCGCCAGGGCCGAGTTCTGAATGGGGCCGCCGCGCCAGTATGCGCCCTTATAGAGGAACTTCCAAATGTCCTCAATCGCGCCTGGGTCGCGGCCAATGAGCGTCGGCGCGAGATGGTGCTCTAGCAGCGCGGCGACGGCCAACTCGCGCCCGTTTTTGGTGCCTTCGCCGACACCATACACGCCCGCGTCGGTCATAATCTTGACCAGGGTGTAGGTCTGTCCGACCGGGCAGGTGACGATAACGCGTACCTCTGTAATCTTCATTGATTGCCTCAGGGCTTGATTTGATTTTCGGAGTGGAATGTGGGCTAAAAGACTGCCTGGTACGGGGTCAGCCAGGCGTGAGCAAGATTGTACAACAAGCGCGGGCGGGTGTCAAAGTCGAGGACGGGGGAAGGCAACCTAACCCCCCGCCCCCCTTCCCTACGAAGGAAGGGGGAGAAGACCTCCCCCCTCCCCTAGTAGGGGAGGGGACGGGGGAGAGGTTCTACGGCCGATAGACTTCCAGCTTCCCAAACACCACTACGCTGGTGCCCGCGCCGTCCAGGCTGGCCGTGGCCCCAATGTGGCCGCTGGCGAAGGTGCGCTCGGTGAACGCGCCGACTTCGACGCCGTTGACGCCGAGTGTGATCTGCGGTCCGACCGCCTTGACCGTCAGGTGGTTGAGCGCCTGGCCGGGCTGGACGCGCGGCGAGGGCGTCGGCTCGATGAGCGCGGTGTACTGGCCGCGCAGGACCTTGCCGAGGCGGTAGCGGCCCTGGCCGTCCACCTCGAACGAGTAGTAGTTGTCGTCGTCCTGGTGGCGGAAGATGACGCCGTAGCTGGTTTCGTCTGGCCCGTCCAGCAAGCCGCTATCCACTTCCAGTCGGAAGTTGTCAAAGGCACGGGGCGCGGTGGCCCACACGTCGCGGTCCGGACCGGTCACAGTGAGCTTGAGGCGGTTGCGTTCCAGGGTCACGCTGGCCTTATCGCCCTGGAACAGGTTCCAGCCCGTGCTGTTGTTCTGGAAGGTGTCACTGAAGAGTGGCGCAGGCGTGGGGCTAGGCGTGGCGGCCGAACCGGCCGCCGCGTTGACGCGGTTGAAAAGCGGCAATAGAACTTCCGCGCCGGTCAAGCGGAGAACCGTGACGCCGACCAGGCAGAGGCTGAGGGAACACACCAGGACCGTGCTACACCCGATGAGTAACCAGGGAGTAGGGCGGGGGGGGCGGGGTGGGGTTGGAGCAGGGTTAGGGGCCACGAGCGACTCTCCCTGGGCGTGGACAGCCATCGAGGTAGCCAAATTATAGGCGCTTTTCGCCGCCTTCGCCAACTGGACACAGGCATAAATGCAAGGGAATTTTGTGGGTTTGGCAGGAATATTGCTTACACATCGCGGCTGGGTGTGTCCCGTTGTACCTGCCCGGCATGAAATCTAGAAGGATGTACCACCATGCGTTGCCCAGAGTGTGGGGCTGAAAATAGCTCTTATCGTAACTTCTGTTATCAGTGCGCCCATCCCTTGACCGCGAGCGGCCAGCAAGTGCGGGCCGGCATCTCGGGCGCCAACCGCCCCGCGCCGACGGCCCCGCCCTTGACCGGCTCAGAGCGGCCCCTCAACCGGCCCATGCCCGTCACGCCGCCCCTGGCCCCCCAGGCGCCGACCGTTGGCGCTACCCCAGTGACGCCGCCGTTGGACAGTCCGCCGATGGCAGCGTCCACGGCGATGCCGATGACGCCGTCCCTGGACAGTCCGCAGTCTGTGCCGCCTGGACCTGTGCCGGTCACACCGCCGCTGGATGCTCCCCAGGCGCCCGTGGTGGAACCTATGCTGGCGGCGTCGTCCTCGGCCCCCCAACCGCCGCTCGAAACGGCGGCCGTTCCGTCTTACCCGCGTTCGCAGCCTGGTGCACCGAGGCCGGCCGCGCCCAGCACGTGGAGCAGCCCGCATACCTGGACCGTCCTCGGGCTGGGGCTGTTGACGATGCTGCTGCTGGTGGCAGTGGCGCAGCTGGGGCTGCGGGCCATGGCGCGGCCCGCTCCAGACGAAGTGGGAGGCCAGGCGGCAGTGCGTGCTACCAGCCCGTCTGTCGCGCCCTCCACGACGCCAGCCTCTGGCGCAGCCGCAGCCCCGCCGACGCAGGCGCCGGCCCAACCCACCGCCGCCCCGACGGCCGCTCCTACCCAGGCCCCGCCCCCCGTAGCTGCCGTCGCGCCGACGAGTGCGCCCCTGGTTCAGGCGCCCGCGCCGACCGAAGCCCCACCCCCCACTGCCGTGCCGCCGACTACCGCGCCGCGCGTTCAGGCGCCTCTACCCACTGTTCCGCCGCCGACCCAGGCGCCACCGCCAGCCGCTGTCGCGCCTCCGGCTGCCCTCAAGCGGGCCGGCGAGACACTGACGGCCAGCCGTGTGAGCCGAGCGCCGACGGTGGATGGGGCGCTCAATGACTGGCCGAGCGACGGCTTGCCGGTCAACTACGTAGTCTACGCGCAGGGGGCCTTTGGCGGCCCCGACGACCTCCAGGCGCGGGTCTGGCTGGGCTGGGACGACCAGGCCCTCTACGTCGCCACTCGTGTCCAGGACGACGTGCTGAGCCAGCCGAGCCACGGTTCGTCGCTCTACCTGGGTGACAGCGTCGAGATTCAACTGGACGCGGACCTGGCGGGGGACTTTGACTCGAATGAGTTCGACGGCGACGACTGGCACATTGGCTTATCGCCGGGCAACTTCGCGGACCTGGCGCCCGAGGCCTATGTCTGGACGCCTAAAGCCATGACGGGCGCGCAGGCGGGTATTCGGGTGGCGGCGCGGCCGCTGAGTGGCGCGAGCGGCTACACGCTGGAAGCGGCTATCCCCTGGCGCTTGCTCAACGTGAAGCCGGGCGATGGTCAGTCCGTGGGCTTCACCTTCTCCATCAGCGATGACGATTCGCCCACGCCGGTCCAGGAGGCGATGCTCTCGACCTCGGCGAGCCGCCAGTGGCACCGCCCCCAGACCTTCAATACCCTGGTTCTCGAACGCTAACCTCCCCACCACCTCACCGCCCGAAGGCTCTAAACCTTCGGGCGGTTGTTTGAGTCTAGCGGGGATTGAGCCGGACCTGGACGATCACGTAGCCGCGCTCCCGGGCACGGGCGACATCCTCCGCGTTCGGCTCGCCGTTGGCGTCCAGCCGAATTCCGATAATCTCGGCCAGTTGTGGACCCTCCGCCAGCATCGTACGGTAGGCGGCCTGCATGGCGGGCAGGTCGGTGATCACCTGCGCCGTTCCGGTGCGGTCCTGGCCGCGCAGCCGCACCCGCACCGGCGCGCCTCCGCGCAGGTTCTTCGACCAGGGCGCTTCGGTGGTCAGGAAGAGGGTGCCGTCCTTCTCGGTGTAGCCGACAGGCGTGCTGTACCACTTGCCGCTCTTGCGTCCCTGGAATGTCAGGACGACGAGGCGGCGGCTGATGGGATTGTGCAGCGGCGAGCGCAGCACGGCTTTAAGGGTAGGATTGATGAGCTTGTAGAGGAGTTT
>CAZFUK010000169.1:4712-9598 GCA_964522005.1 uncultured Anaerolineales bacterium
CGAACGTCGTGAAGGTCAGCTCCCTGTACTCTGGTAGTGCTTGACGCCCCAGTTGAAGAGGCGGAGGGAGACGAGGCAGACGGCGAGGCAGACGACGGGGGAGAGCCAGGCGACCCACACGGGCGCGACCGTGTCGGCGCGGCGGGTCAGCCAGAGGACCGGGAAGTAGTTGATGAAGGCCATCGGGACGACAAAAGTGAAGAACTTGCGGAACCACTCGTTGTAGATGCTCATGGGGTAGCTGAGCATCTCGATGCCGCCGTAGCTGAAGATGTTGGCGACCTCGGAGGTCTCGGCGGTCCAGAAGCAGGAGGTGGCCCCGGCGACCAGGATGGCGAACCAGAACAGCGTCCCGCCCGCCAGGGTCAGAGCGAGCAGCGTCCAGTCGGCCGGGGTCCAGTGGACAGGCAGGTTGACGACCGCGTAGACCAGGGCCAATCCCTGGGCGATGCGGCCAATGCGGCGGAGCATAAACTCCGCCGTCATCATTTGGAACATGAGCGGCAGGGGCCGAATCAGGTAGCGGTCGAAGTCGCCGCGTTTCATCAGGCTGCTGAAGTTATCCAGCACGCCGCTGAACATCTCGGCCAGGCCGAAGCTCATGGCGGCCATGCCGTAGAGCAGCGCGACCTCCGGCAGCGTCCAGTCCTTGAGACCCTGGAAGCGGGTCAGCAGGAAGTAGAGGGCCACGAAGTCCAGACCGCACAGCCCAAACTGGGTGACGACTTGCAGGATGAACGAGACGCGGTACTGCATCTGCCCGCGCACCGTCGCGCCGACCAGCCGCCGCCACAGGGCGAACCAGTCAACCAGGGTGCGGGGGGCGCTGGCCCTTACCCCCGCCTCTGCGCCCTCCGTAGCAGAGTCACGGGCTGAGACCCTCACGTCCGCGTCTTCTGTGACAGAGTCAGGGGCTAAGACCCTCACCCCTAACCTCTCTCCCATAGGGAGAGGGGGATCTGTTAGCCTCGTCGACGTTTGCTGTTTCATAGCACCTAAATAATGTCTAGGAAGACTGGAGCGATGCTGCCAGGGCCGCGTGGCCGTCGGCGGCCTGGTCCATGAGGCGGGCGACGGCCGGCCAGTCCTGGCGGACGGCAGGGAGTTGCGCGGCGCCAAAGAGACGGGCCAGGTCATCGGCGCAGCGCCCAGCCTGGGCCAGGTCGGCCTCGACCAGGAACTGGGCGGCATCATTGAGGCGGCGGGCGGCCAGGGGCAGGGCAAACCAGACCAAACTACCTGCCAGACGCGCTTCTTCACCGCCCTGGAGCGCGGAGGCCAACTCGCGCAGCGCCCGCTCCCCGCCGTACACGCTCGGTCCACCGCTACCCCAGATGGGAGCGCCGCCCGGGTCAGCGACAACGGTCTCGCGGATGGCCGGCAGAGCGCGGGCTACGGCCTCTCCGCGCGGGCGAGGCTCCGCCTGGCGGAAGGCCCAGCGCATGTGGTAGGGGCGGTCGCCGTAGCCTACCCGGTCGGCGCGCCAGGCGGCCAGGAAGTCGCTGAGGGGCAGGTGGGTGTAGGGCCAGCCCGCCGGGTCGTGGAGCGTGACGCTCTCACCGTCGAAGGCCAGCGCGACGACATAGTGGTCCGAGCCTTGCGCCTGGGGAGCCGCCGGGTTGTAGGCGAGATAGCCCATATCCACGGGGCCAATGAGGACCGTGCCGCCCACCACGGCGTCGCGCAAGCAGGCGACGGCCTCGGCCTCGTCGCCGCCGTACCAACTGTCGCAGGTCCAGCCCAGACAGTCGAGGGCGCGGTCCAGCCCCAGGTCGGGGTGGACATCCGGGCCACTGGGGAAGAAACCCATCCCCTGCTCGCCTTGAAAGAACATTTTGCCGAAGGGCATGGTCGTCAGGCACTCCAGGATGCCGGGACCAGGGAGCATCTGGCGGTCGGCGCCAGCGGCTAGCAGGCTCATATGCAGGCTGTTGGTGAAGCAATAGGCTCCGTTGCCGGTGTAGGTAATCATCGGGGCTATCCTCTCTCAAACAGACCTGACAGGTTTTTAGAAACCTGCCAGGTCTTCGCGCGACTCACAAGTATACTTTACCACTCTTAGCGCCCAATGACCAGCCCCGTCCAGGTGAAAGACCATCGCCCAGGTGGATGACAACCGGGTTGATGAACAAGGTGAGCGCCCGACCTTCAGCGGCCCTGGCGTGTCCGCCGCTTCCAGGCGGGCGGACCAAGCGGCTTAGCCGAGGTGATGACCACCTCAGGGCGCAGGCTCGACAGCATAGCCGGGTCGGGCGGATGGAGGTCGGCCGCCAACTGGTAGGTGTCGGCCAGTTCCGCGAGCGCTGGGTTGCCCTGACGACTCAAGGCAGCGAGGCGGTCTAGCAGGGTATACTCGTCGCGGGTCATTTGACTGTCGGGTTTGGAAATCAGACCCGCCCAGTTGTCGTCGGGTCGCAATTCCTGCTTGTGGAGGGCCGCCAGGTCCAGGATGAAGTTGCGGCGGACGTACCACAGCCCCCGCGTGTCGCGCAGCCCGAAGCGGCGCGGGTCGGTCTGCCACGTCCGGCACTGCGTCCAGGCGTCGTCGGCGGTCAGAAACTGGTCGCGCGGGGTCTGGCAGGGGTCAAACGCTATTCCATAGGCGCGGCGTTGCACCGCGTCCAACTGGGCGTCTACCAGCCGCCAGCCGCTCTGCGCCGCGTCCCATACTTCACACACCCAGTGGTCGGCGTACCGGCCCGGCTCGAAGTAACCGGCGAAGCCTACTCGCACCCGCGCCGGTCTTCCCTGCTCACGCAGGATAGCGCAGGTCAGGAGGGCGAACTGGCGGCAATTGCCGATGAGCCGCTTGGCCGGCAGGCGCGCCTCGGTGAGCGGCCTCGGGTCCAGGGCGGCCATCAAGCCGAGCATCGCCGCCGCCGTCCTCACGCGCTCCTCCAGACGGCGCGACGAGGCCAGGCGGGCGCCATAACGGTGAGCCTCCCAGGGGTGAATGAGGAGACCCTGGACGACACGACATAACGACGGGAGATCGTGGGGTAAGTCCTGGATGAGGACCGCGTGCTCGCGGGGGTCGGTGAGGGCGCTGTGCTGGGCGTAGTCTGGCAGGTTCATGGCCTAAGTATAGTCCTGTTTGGCCGGCGGGCGTCAATCAGGCTTCGCCTGAAAGCCTACTTGTCTCTTAGCCGAGTCTGGCCTATAGTTGAAGCAGGACTGACCATGACCGAAGGAGGCGAGCGATGGCAATTCGGACAGAGCGTATCCCCACCTCGACGCCGGTGAACCTGCACGACCTGGCGCAGCAACTCCGCGTCGACTCCATCCGCACCAGCACCAAGGCTGGCTCTGGCCACCCGAGCACCGCCCTGTCTGCGGCCGACCTGATGGCCGTCTTGATGACCCAGTATCTGCACTATGACTTCGACCAGCCGCACGCGGCCCTGAATGACCACCTGATCTTTTCCAAAGGGCACGCCTCGTCGCTGCTCTATGCTATGTATAAGGCGGCGGGCGTCATCTCCGACGAGCAGATGATGACCTACCGCGAGTTCGGCAGCATCTTCCAGGGCCACCCGACGCCCGCCATCAAGTGGGTGGACGTGGCGACCGGCTCGTTGGGCCAGGGCCTGCCCATCGGTGTGGGCGTCGCGCTGGCGGGCAAGTACCTGGACAAGTTGCCCTATCGCGTCTGGGTCCTGCACGGCGACAGCGAGATGGCCGAAGGCTCGGTGTGGGAGGCGTTTGACAAGGCGAGCTACTACAAGCTGAGCAATCTGACCTGTATCCTGGACATGAACCGCCTCGGCCAGCGAGGCGAGACGGACCTGGGGTGGAACGCCGACGCCTACGCGGCGCGCGGCCAGGCGTTCGGCTGGCACACGATTGAGATTGACGGCCACGACTACGACCAGATTCAGCGCGCTTACGCGGAGGCGGTCCAGCCGCGCGAGCAGCCCACGCTCATCATTGCCAAGACCGTCAAGGGCAAGGGCGTACCGTCCATTGAGAACACCAACGGCTGGCACGGCAAGCCGCTGCCGCCCGAAGAGGCTGAGAAGGCGATTCAGGCGCTCGGCGGCGTGGGCCACATGACGGTCCAGGTCGCCAAGCCGCGGGGCGACGGCCAGGGGGCAGTCGAGCAGCGCGGCGAGGGGGGCAAGCTCGACCTGCCGGTCTACAACCAGGACAAGAAGGTCGCCACGCGCCAGGCCTATGGCGACGCCCTCAAGGCGCTCGGCGCGGCGCGGTCGGACGTAGTCGTCCTGGACGCCGAGGTGAGCAACTCCACCTATGCCGAGACGTTCAAGAAGGCATACCCCGACCGCTTCTTCGAGATGTTCATCGCGGAGCAGCAACTCGTGGCGGCCGCCGTCGGTCTCCAGGTGCGGGGCTACGTCCCGTTCGCCTCGACCTTCGCCGCCTTCCTGAGCCGCGCCTATGACTTCATCCGCATGGCCGCCATCTCGCGGGCCAACATCCGCCTGTGCGGCTCGCATGCCGGCGTCTCCATTGGCGAGGACGGCCCGTCGCAGATGGCGCTGGAAGACCTGGCGATGATGCGCGCCATCCACGGCAGCACGGTCCTCTACCCGTGCGACCCCGGCCAGACGGCGCACCTCGTCGCGCTCATGGCGGACCAGCCGGGCATCAACTACCTGCGCACCACGCGCGCCGCCGGCTCGCTGCTCTACGGTCCCGACGAGACGTTCACCGTCGGCGGCAGCAAGACGCTGCGCCAGTCCGACAGGGACCAGGTCGCCATTGTCGCGGCGGGCATCACCGTCCACGAGGCGCTTAAAGCCTATGACCAGCTCAAGGGCGAAGGCGTCGCCGTGCGCGTGATTGACCTCTACTCGGTCAAGCCGCTGGACGTGGCAACGCTGCGCGCGGCGGTGGAGGCCACGCAGGGCCGGCTGGTGCTGGTC
>CAZFUK010000170.1:0-9570 GCA_964522005.1 uncultured Anaerolineales bacterium
AAGGTGCCATCCGGACGGACCGCGCGGCCCCACGGCACGCTCTTGGCGCCGGGGATGTGGCCGCCGCGCAGCGCGCCCTCCTGGGGATAGCCCGGCATGTGCAGCAACTCGCCCGAGTACTCCTGGGGGGAGCGCACATCCACCAGCGGCCCGCGAGAGCTCACGTGCTTCATCACGTCGTCGCGGAAGGCGCGAATCTTCTGGTCATCCCGCTCGGCCGCCTGGTAGTGGGTCGGCGGGTAGGACGGCACATCCTTGGTCAGCGGCCGGCCTTCGTCCACCCACTTGGTGCGGCCCCCATCCATGATACGGCAATCGGCGTGCCCAAACAGCTTGAACACCCAGAAGGCGTAGCAGGCCCACCAGTTGTTCTTGTCGCCGTAGAACACGACCGTCGTGTCGTTGGCGATGCCCTTCTCCGAGAGGAGGCGCTCGAAGTGGGCGCGGTCCAGGTAGTCGCGGCGCACCGGGTCCTGGAGGTCGGTATGCCAGTCAATCTTCACCGCGCCGGGGACATGACCAATCTCATAGAGCAGGACGTCTTCGTCCGACTCGACGACGCGCAGCTTAGAGTCATGCAGGTGATCGGCGACCCACTGGGTGCTGACCAGCACTTCGGGGTGGGCGAACTCAGCGTATTCGAGGACAGGAGCCTGACTCGTCATGAGCTTCCTCCAGGGATAGCCAGGCCGCCATCACACCTGCCAGACGTGCAGGGGTCGGGCTGGCGGCGGGGTGGTTACTCTTCGTCGTCAAACGTCAGCTCGTCGGAGCCTTCCCACGCCATCTGCCCGGCCTCCATCTTCTCGTCGAAGGCCGCGCGCAGGCGGTTGCGGACACTGGGTAGCGTAATGCGCTGCATAATGGGCGCGAAGAAGCCGTCCACGATGGTGCGGATGGCCTCCTGGTAGGACAGGCCGCGCGTGCGCAGGTAGAACACCCAGTCCTCGTCCACGTGGCTGACCGTCGCGCCGTGGGACGCGCGCACCTGGTTGGCCTCGATCTCCAGGCTGGGGATGGAGTCGGCGCGGGCCTCGCGGCTCAGCAGCAGCGTGTTGTCGTGGAGGTAGGAGTTGGAGTCCTGGGCGCCTGGATGAATCTTGATCAGCCCCTCGAACACACTCCGCGCCTCGTCCCGCAGCACGCCACGGAACAGCAGGTCGCCGTCGGTGAGCGGGGCGATGTGGTTCATCAGGGTGTAGATGTCGTGGTGCTGCTGGCCCGTGCCGAACTGGACGCCCAACATCTCCGTCGTCGCGCCCTCGCCCATCAGCCGCGTCTCAGTGTAGGAGCGCATGAGCTTCGCGCCCAGGTGGCCGAGGGTCCAGCCCACCGACGCGTTCTTGGCCGAGTCGCCGCGCTGGGTCACGAACGTCGTCACATTCGGCCCCCAGTTCTGGAGATGCACGATCTTGACCTGGGCGTTCTCGCCCGCTACGACCTCGCTGACGGGCACGGCCAGCAACGGCGCGGCCGTGTGGGGCGAGATGTGCTCTTCCAAAATCGTCACCGCCGCGCTTTCCTCAGCCACGACGAGCGAGCGCGGGAAGACGCTGCCGCCGGGGGCATCGGCGTAGAAGATCACTTGAATCGGCTCGTCAACGATGACATTGCGCGGGATGTACAGGAACAGGCCGCCACTCCAGAACGCCGTGTTGAGCGCCTCAAGCTTGCCCTCGGCGGCCATGACCACGCGGCCCAGATGCTTTTGCACCAGGGCCGGCTGGGTCTGGACGGCCTCGGCCAGCGAGGTCAGAATCACGCCGCGCCGCGCCAGGTCGGGGTTGAGCCGAGCCTGGACGACCGTGCCGTTGGACTGGACGAACAGACCGGCGCGTTCGCTGTCGTTGCTCTCGGTGAGCGTGGCCTGAACATCAGCGGGCAGGCTGGCGGCCGCCTCGGTGCTCAGACCGTAGTCAGCCAGGTTGACCTTGCTCAGGTCGGTGCGCTCCAGGCGCGGCAGGCCGAGGGTCTCGAACGCCTGGAAGGCGTCCAGCCGCCACTCGCGCAGCCAGTCCGGCTCGCCGTGGCGCTGGGCGAGTTCGGCGACCGCGTCCGCGCTAAAGGGAAGGGTGAGGGGAGCCATCTGGACGGTCATAGGCTACTCCTCGATACCGACGGGTTCGGGGGCCAGCGGCTCGTCCATGCCCACCTGCTCGCGCACCCAATCGTAGCCCTGCGCCTCCAGTTCGTGCGCCAGTTCCGGGCCGCCCGTCATGACGACGCGGCCGTTGAGCATGACGTGGACGACATCGGGCTTGATGAAGTTGAGCAGGCGCTGGTAGTGGGTGATGACCAGGATGCCCATCTCCGGATTCATGAGCGCGTTGACGCCTTTGGCGACGATCTTGAGGGCGTCAATGTCGAGACCCGAGTCGGTCTCGTCCAGAATCGCCATCGTCGGGTTGAGCACGGCCATCTGGAGAATCTCGGCGCGCTTCTTCTCGCCGCCCGAGAAGCCTTCGTTCAGGTAGCGGCCGGCGAAGGAGGGGTCCATCTCCAGCAGCTTCATCTTCTCGATCATCAGCTTGCGGAACTCGGGGATGGGAATCTTCTTGCCGTCGGCGCGGCGCGAGTTGATCGCCAGGCGCAGGAAGTTGGCGACCGAGACGCCGGGGATGGTGACGGGGTACTGGAAGGCCAGGAAGATGCCCTGCTTGGAGCGGTCGTCCGGCTCCAGTTCGAGAATGTTCTCGCCCTTGAACCAGACCTCGCCCTCGTCCACGTCGTACATCGGGTGGCCCATCAGGGTATAGGCCAGCGTGGACTTACCCGACCCGTTCGGCCCCATCAGCGCGTGAATCTTGCCCTGCTCAATCGTCAGGTCCAGGCCGCGAAGAATCGGCTTGCCCTCTACGCTCACGTGCAAATTCTTAATGACCAGATTGTCGCTCATCGAACCACTGACTCCTTAGGAGAGGTTTTTATGATGCCTTTCATCATAATTATAGCCGCGCGGGGCGGCTATGTCAAACAAACGTGCCTAACAATTGTATAACGATTGGGGCGAAAAGGCAACGCGCCTCCCCGCCCCACGGCCACTAATGGTTCGCCTCGGCCGACGACCCGGCATAGTCCAGCGCCCTGGCCGTCTCCACCTGCCACGTCGCGGACGAGCTGTAGGGCTGGAAGCCCAACTCGTGGTTGATGCGGAGCATGGCGGCGTTGGAGTCGGCGTTGTGGGTGCGGACGTAGCGGACCTGGGGGCGCTCGCGCAAGACCTTGTCGAGCATGGCCGCTTTGAGCCAGCGGCCCAGGCCACGGTTGCGGTACTGCGGGAAGACGCCGGTGTTGCCCTGCTGGAGTAGTTCGGGTCGGCTGGGGTTCCAGACCACATCGGTGAAGCCGGCCAGCGCCCCGCTGGCCCGGTCGCGGACATACAGCGTCCAGTGGTCCGCGCCCGTGGCCAGGATTTGCCCCTGCATCTGGCGAATCTGCTCAGGCGTAAAGTGAATGTCCTCGGCCTGCAATGTGCCGCGCGGTTGCGAGTTCATCACTTCGTAGAGGGCGGCGATCTCGTCAAGCTGGTCTGCCGGGTACTCGCCGTCCCAGAGGCCCAACTCAAAGTCGTCGGCCTGACCCGCCGCCTGGTCGAGCCAGCGTTGGAGCAGGCCGCGGTCCAGGTCGCGCAGGTCGAGCTGGTTGGTGTGGCTTTCCAGGCCCTTGTGGGCGCCCAGCCGTTCCATGAAGGCCTCGCCGGCCGGGATGCGGCCATGCGTCCCAACGAGCATCAGGCTGCGGCCCTCGCGGTCGGCGGCTTCCGCCAGCAGGCCCAGCAGCTGCTTGCCCAGGCCCCGGCGCCGATACGCCGGCAGCACTTCTAGTTCGACCTGCGCCAGGTGGCGGTTCTCCTCCATGTTGACGATGACCACCGTTCCCAGGCCAACGATGGCGGTGTGGTCGGGGTTCCAGGCGGCATAGCCGGTGAGGTGGATGAACGGCGGCAGGCGGCGCCAGCGGGCCAGATTCTCCGCGAAAGGGATGGGCGGGTCATCGGGATGACGCTCGGCGCGCATCTTGCTAAAGAAATCGTGAACGAGGGCGAGTTCGGCGTCGGACGCCGTCTTGAGGTCGAGCGGCTCAATCGTCGGCGTGGTGTCCATACGCGTATCTACCTTCCTGGACAGTGGAGGTGGGGCCAAGGGGCAACAGGATTATACACCATTCTACGCCGACAGTGATGGAGAGTTGCGAGGCGACCGGGCCCGAGAGGAAATGGGACGAGGCGGGCGCCGGTTAGCCCAGCCGCCCGCCCCAGAGTATGAGTGCGAAGGGAACTCTTAGTGACCGCAGCCGCAGCCGCCACCCGACGTTGCCGCGCCCGCCTGCCCCGCCGTGCGGAAGGAGTGGCCGCAGCCGCAGCTCGACACGGCGTTGGGGTTCTCAATCTTGAAGCCGCCGCCCATGAGGGTCTCGGTGTAGTCAATCACCGCGCCGGTCAGGTACATCGCGCTGATCTGGTCCACAAAGACCTTGACGCCGTCCTGCTCAATGATTTCGTCGCCGTCCTCGGACTGGTCCTCGAAGGCCATGCCATACGACAGGCCGCTGCACCCGCCGCCCTGGACAAAGACGCGCAGGCCATGCTGCGTGAGGCCCTTCGCCTCCAGGAGGCCGCGAATCTTGTGGGCCGCGATAGGTGTGATGGACACGACCCCTTCATTCACCATTTCCAACATGTCTTTGCTCCTCTACGTGGATACGGGCGCGCGCCATTCGTCCCGCGCTCTCGCTATTATAGCAGGCAGTATGCCAATCGTCAATAACTATGATTGAGATGATAAAAAGGGGGCAGTCTTACGCATCCATCGCCCCCCTTGAATCGTACAGTTAGATAGGCAAAGTTTTTCCGGGTCCAGGCCATTGACATTGCCTCACCGTGGTCGTATAATGTTTGTGAATGGATTGTATGCTACAGGCCAGATTAAGGTTTAATTAAGAACAAGGTGGTTCTTTCTAAAGAACGGTAAGCCGAGCGGACGACGGGGCATCTAAACGATAGCGGCCCGTGGCCTGGCAGCCCAGTCAGGCCCGTGTACCGATGGAGGACGCGATGACAGCCAAAGAAAGCGAGTGGAGATGTGGGGTCTGTGGGCACGTGGAGGAAGGCGGGTTTGAGGGAAGCGAGTGTCCCCGCTGTGGAGCCGAGGTCGAGGTTACGGCGCTGGACGACGATGTAGAGTTGGATAGCAGCCTGAACGATGTGGACATTGACAACGCCGTCATCCTCTACTTCCGCGAGATTGACCGTGTGCCGTTGCTGACGGCAGACCAGGAAGTTGATCTTGCCAAGAGAATCGAACGCGGCGAGGAGGCCAAGGAGCGCCTCGCGCAGGCCACTATCTCGACTGAGGGTCGTGGGCAACTGGAAGCGGAGGTTCGCGACGGGGAAGCGGCACGGCGTCGGCTGACCGAGTCGAATTCGCGCCTGGTGGTCTCCATCGCGAAGCGCTACATGGGTCAGGGGGTCCCGTTCCTGGACCTGATTCAGGAGGGCAACCTGGGCCTGATGCAGGCCGTCGAGCGGTTTGACTACCGCCGGGGCTGCCGCTTCAGCACCTATGCGACGTGGTGGATTCGGCAGTCGGTGGTGCGCGCGCTGGCCGAGCAAGGCCGCGTGGTGCGGCTGCCGGCGCATGCCAACCAGCAGTTGCGCAAGTTAGCGAGCGTGACCGGCCGGCTCCGCCAGGAGTTGGGCCGCGAGCCGACGACGGAGGAAGTGGCCGACCGCGCCGAGACCAGCACCTCCAAGGTGCGCTGGGCGCACGAGGCGTGGCAGACGCCGCTCTCGCTGGAGGATATGACCTTCCACGAGGACGACGACGGCGCCTGGGCGGACTACATTGAGGACGAATCGGAGGAAGGCCCGACCGAGTTGGTGGAGTACAGCCAGCTTCAGCACGACCTGCGCCAGGCGCTGCACGGGCTGACCCCGCGCGAGGAGCGCGTGCTCGAACTGCGCTTCGGCCTCAAGGACGGCTACTCGCACAAGCTGATGGAAGTGGCCGACCGCTTCGGTCTAACGCGGGAGCGCATTCGCCAGATCGAGGGCCAGGCCCTCGCCAAGCTGCGTAACCCCGACCGGGCGCGGCGACTGCGGGAGTACCTGGCGTAGGCCAGCCTCCCCCAATCCCATAGTCTCTACCAAACCGAGAGGCCCGCACTATGCGGGCCTCTCGTTTTAGCGTTCGATTGGCGACGACGATCATACCTTCCTCCTATCTCGGCCTGTGTTTCAGCCTGCCGCCTCAATGGGCAGCGAGACGGTGAAGGTGCTGCCCCCACCCGGTGTGTCGCCGACGGTGATGCTACCGCCGTGGGCGTCCACAATCCCCTTGCTCAGCGCCAGGCCCAGCCCGATGCCGTACGCGGCGCGGTCGGCGGTGTGGTCTATGCGGTAGAACGGCTCGAAGATGTGCTCGCGGTGCTCGACGGGGATACCCGGCCCGTGGTCCACGACGCTGACATGGACCGCCGTGGGCCGGTCCTCGGCGTCGTGGCTCACCGTCATCTGCACCAGGACCACCCCGCCCTCCGGCCAGTACTTGACGGCATTATCGAGCAGGTTGGTGAAGACCTGACTCATGCGGTCCGCGTCAAGCGACACGAGCGGAACTTCCATAGGCGACTCAACCTGGAAGGTGTGGTCGTCGGCGGCGATGCCTACCTCATCCACCACGCGGTGGACCAATTTGACCAGGTCGGTGGGCGACCGGTGCAGGCTATAGCGGCCCATGTTCAACCGCGAGATGTCTAGCACGTCGTCAATCATGTGCGCCAGGACGCGGCTCTTATCCAGGATAAAGCGCGCCCACTTGGCGCGGCGTTCGGCGTCGGTGTTGGGCCGGTCGGCGATGAGCTTGGCATAGCCCAGGATGGAGGTGAGCGGCGTGCGCAACTCGTGGGAGAGGACCGCCACCATCTCGTCCTTGAGCCGCTGGTTCTCGCGGAACTGGGTCACGTCGTGGTAGATGACGAGGTGGCCCTGGACCTGACCGTCGGCGTCGCGGATGGTGGACTGACGCAAGCGGTACACGCGCCACGGGTCATGCAGCTCGATCTCATCGTAATCGCCCACATCATCGCCCACCGTGGCTGCCCGCGCCGTGCCCTGAATGAGCGAGCGCAGGCTGAGGGCGGCTTCCGTGGAGCCTTCGACGCTGTGAGCGACCGCTTCCAGGGCCATCCCTTCCACCGGCGAGCGGACGGGGTCACAGCCGATGAGGCGGTAGAAGGGCACGTTGGCCAGCAGGATGCGGCGGTCCGGCGTGTAGGCGATGAGTGGCTCGCTGATGGCTTCCAGGACGGCGTTGAGCCGCTGGGCATGGTCCACGACGGATTGGTGCAACTGGGCATTCTGGATGGCGACCGCCGCCTGGTCGGCGAAGGTCTTCATGAGGGCCTTGTCGGTGGCCGTGTAGTGCTGGAGCGTGCGGTGGTGGAGGCCCAGGAAGCCCACGACCTGGTCGCGGTAGATGCAGGGCAGCTTGACCAGGGTGCGGATACCCTCCACATGCGCCGCCTCGGTCAGCGGCGCCATGCGCGGATCCGTTCGGGCGTCGTCTATGATGACCGGGATGCGCTCGGAGATGGCGATACCCGGCGGGCCGTCCAGGTAGTGGCGCTGCAACGCCGTCAGGTACTGGTCGGACAGGCCATGGCTGGCCGCGTGGCGGAAGCCGTAGCCTTCCAGGGGGCGCAGGAAGATCACCACGCCGTCGGCCTTGAACACATCGCGGAGATGCTCCAGGAGCAGGTTGAGCAGGCGCGTGAGGTCGAGTTCGGCGCTGATGAGCGAGCCGAGGGCGTAGAGGGCGCGCTGCTGGGCGAGCTGGCGCTCCACCTGCTCGCCCGCCTTTTGGGCCTCCGCCCGCAGGCGCGCGTTGTCGTCCGTCAGCCGCGCGCAGTCGCGGGCAAGACGGTCGCGCTCGGCGCGCAACGCGGCCAGGCTCAGCTCACTTTCGGTCGCGTGATCCACAACTCTCCTCCCCGCAACATGCACTTCCGCTAAGTGTACTAGCGAAACATGTGCCAGTGCAAACTGCGTCGTGCCGACCTCGCCAGGAGTAGGGCGAGGTGACCTCGCCCCTACCTCCCCCTTCCTTCGTAGGGAAGGGGGCCGGGGTTAGGTCCACCCTCTTCGTCGCCCAGACTACCCAATGTAGACAAACTAGGGTATAATCCTAGGTAGACGTTCAAGGCCGGGCGGAGTGACGCCTGGCATGGGTCGGCTGTCCCCAAGGGGAAGCCTACTTCTAGCGTGGAGAGGAAAACCCGTGACCACCCGTCGCGTACTCATTGCCGACGACGCCGAGGATGTGCGTCTCCTGCTGTGCGAACTCCTGGTCGAAGATGGCTTCGAAGTCATGGAGGCGCGCAAAGGTCAGGAGGTGCTGGACCGCATGCGCAATGACGGGCCGTTCGACCTGGTGCTGCTGGATGTCCACTTCCCAGACTTTGACGGCCTGGAAGTAATGGAACTCCTCCAGCGAGCGGGGTACGATGTGCCGGTCATTATGATTACGGGCCAGGGCACGTCGAACACCGCCATTCGGGCGACGCAGTTGGGCGCGTATGATTATGTCCTCAAGCCGTTCGAGCCGGCCGAGCTGCGCCTGCTCATCAACCGGCTGTTCGAGCACCGCGAACTGGCCGACCTGGTGCGTCAACTTCAGGAGCGGCTCCAGCGCGACGCGCGCGAGCGTATCGTAGGCGACAGCCCGGCCATGCAGATGGTCTACAAGACGATTGGCCGCGTGGCGCGCAGCCAGGCGACGGTCCTGATTACGGGGGAGACGGGGACGGGGAAGGAACTGGTGGCGGAGACGATTCACAGCGCGTCGTCGCGGTCCACCGGCCCGTTTGTGAGGGTCAACTGTGCCGCCCTGCCTGAGACGCTGCTGGAGAGCGAACTGTTCGGCCACGAGAAGGGCGCGTTCACGGGCGCCGATAAGCAGCGCAAGGGGCGTTTCGAGCTGGCCGACAGCGGCACCATCTTCCTGGACGAGATTGGCGAGATGTCCCTCAACACCCAGCGCAAGCTGCTGCGCGTCCTGCAGCAGGGCGAGTTTCAGCGCGTGGGCGGCCAGGAGACGCGCATCGTGGATGTGCGCGTGCTGGCGGCGACCAACCGCGAGCTAGAGGACGACATCAAGGAGAACCGCTTCCGCGAGGACCTCTACTACCGCCTGAACGTCATCCACATCCACCTGCCGCCCTTGCGCGAGCGGAGCGAGGACATCCCCCTGCTCGTCGCCCACTTCCTCAACAAGTACCGCTACACCCCCGACGCGCAGCCGACCAAGATCTCGGAGGAGGCCCTCCAGCGGCTGGTGCGGCACGACTGGCCGGGCAACGTGCGCGAATTGGAGAATACCATCGAACGGGCGGTGGTCATGTCCCAGGGCCGGGTGATTACGACAGAGCACCTTGAACTGGGCAAGGGCATGCAAACGCTGCGCCGGCCCAACGTGCTGGACCTCACCGAGTTGGTGGCGCAGGAAACGTCGCTCTCGGAAGCGCTGGCCCAGGCCGAGCGGGGCCTGATCCGCGAGGCGCTGCGCTACGCCG
>CAZFUK010000171.1:0-9495 GCA_964522005.1 uncultured Anaerolineales bacterium
AGTGTCATGCTGAGCCGAAGGCGAAGCATCTCGCCTCACGTGAAGCGAGACTCTTCGCTTCGCTCAGAGTGACAGTCGGAGACACTTTCATCTCCGTGAAGGGTCTCGTTCACTACCGCGAGATGCTTCGCCTTCGGCTCAGCATGACAGTCGTAGTATCTTTGCCCTAGAGCAGGCGCCCATCCTCAACGTCGCTCGCCCTAAGAAGGTTCCACCTATCCGGACGTCAATAGGACGCGCCCTTCACCCCGCTTTGACCGCCCGTCGTTGACCTGCCAGCCCTTCGCCTCTATACTTGAGCTATGCAGCCGGTTTCCTCCCCTTCAGAACCACTCCTGCGCGTCGAGGGCCTGTCCAAGCAGTTCGGGGCCTTCTGGGCGCTGCGCGAGGTCAACTTCGACGTTCGCGCCGGCGAGTTCATCTCCCTCTTTGGCCCCAACGGCGCGGGCAAGACGACGCTCATGCGCATCGTGGCGATGCTCAGCAAGCCCACGGCCGGCGGCGTCTGGCTCAACGGCGCCTCGTTCAAAGCGGCACGTACCGAGGCCCGCCGTGAGCTGGGCTTCGTCTCGCACCAGCCGCTCCTCTACCCCGACCTGACGGCCGAGGAGAACCTGGCCTTCTTCGCCCGGCTCTACAGCCTGGACCAGCCCCGCGAGCGCATCCGGAGCCTGCTCGACCGCGTCGGCCTCAGCCACCGCGCCGACGACCCGGTGCGCCAGTTCTCGCGCGGCATGCAGCAGCGCCTCGCGCTCGCCCGCGCCCTGCTACACGGCCCCCGTCTCCTCCTGTTTGACGAACCCTACACCGGCCTGGACCCGGTCGCCACCGACTGGCTGACGCGGCTGCTGGGCGACCTGGCCGGTCAGGGCCAGACGGTCTTGATGACGAGCCACGACCTGGAGCGTGGCGCGGCCCTCGCCAGCCGGGCCTTCATCCTGGCCGGCGGCCGCCTGGTCTACGAGGCCGACGCGGGTCGCCTGGCGCCGGGCGAGTTGGCCGCCGCCTACCGTGACGCCTCCGCGCAGGCGCTGGCCAGGATGCGCCGCGCATGAAAGTTCAGCCCACCGACCTCTCGGCTCAGCCTTCGCCTGTCCCAGACCAGGGTGAGATGGCGGCGCGGCCCGTGCTGCGCGAGGGGCCGGGCGAGGGGCTGCGGCGTTACCTGGGCCAGGTGGCCGCGCTGGTCTGGAAGGACCTGGTGGCCGAGCGGCGCACCAAGGAAATCCTGTCGGCCATGCTCGTCTTCGGGCTGCTGGTCGTCCTCATTTTCAACTTCGCCTTCGACCTCCAGCGCGTCGAGATGACGCTTATCGGGCCGGGCATCCTGTGGGTGGCCTTCACCTTCGCCGGCATCCTCGGCCTCAACCGCGCCTTCGCGCTGGAAAAGGACCGGGGCGCGCTGGAAGGGCTGATGCTGGCGCCCATGGACCGCAGCGCAGTCTACCTGGGCAAGCTGATCAGCACCTTCATCCTGATGCTGGTGATGGAATCTACCGTGCTGCCGGTCTACTCCATTTTGAACAATCAAAGCATCCGGTGGGCGCTGATTCCCGTAATCCTAGTAGGCACGCTGGGCTTTGTGGCGGCCGGCACGGTCTTCGCCGCCGTCGCCGCCAACACCCGCACCCGCGAGGTGCTGCTGCCCATCCTGCTCTTTCCCATCCTCGTGCCGGTCATCATCACCGCCGTCGGCGCGACGGGCATCATCCTGCGGGCGGGCACAGCCGACGAACTGGCCTCGCCGCTCAGCCTGCTCGTCACGTTCGACGTCGTGTTCCTGGTGATTGGCTTCCTGGTCTTTGAATACGTTATCGAGGAGTAAGCTTATGACCCCCTCTCGGCTCGGCTCGGCCTCCCGCCTCCTGGGCGTCCTGACCGCCATCCTGATGGTCGTCACGCTGTACCTGGCGCTGATCTGGTCGCCGCCCGAGCGCACCATGCTCGGCAACTCGGTCCGTATCCTGTACTTCCACGCTCCCGCCGCCTGGACCGCCTACCTGTCCTTCGGCGTCGTCGCCCTCGCCAGCGTCCTCTACCTCTGGAAGCGCACCCGCATCTGGGATGTCGTCGCCCTGGCGTCGGTGGAAATCGGCGTCCTCCTGACCACGCTGACCCTGCTATCCGGCATGGCCTGGGGCCAGGTCATCTGGGGCGTGCCGTGGACCTGGGACGCCCGCCTGACCAGCACCCTTATCCTCTGGCTGATCTATGTCGGCTACCTCATGCTGCGCGCCTCGGTGGACGACCCCGAACGCCGCGCCCGCCTGGCCGCCATCCTCGGCATCGTCGGCGCCCTCGACATCCCCATCATCCACTTCGCCGTCCTGTGGTGGCGCACGCTCCACCCCGCGCCCATCGCCGTCCGCCCCGGCGGCCCGTCCATGGACCCGCCGCTCGTGATCGCCCTCATGGTCAGCATGGTCGCCTTTACCGTGCTCTACGCCTACCTCATGACCGCCCGCGTCCAACTGGAACTCACGCGCGACGCGGCCGACGCTGTGCGCCAGCGGCGCGAACTGGCGCTGGGGGACTGACGGAGGACGGAGGACGGAAGACGGATCGGTTCCTCCGTCCTCCGTCTCTTGTCCGTCCTTCGTCTTCCGTCCAATTTGACCGCTCGCCCAGTTTGTGCTAGACTCTCTCGACAACTCCATACACGACTCTTATCCAGAGGGGTGGAGGGAACGGCCCTGTGAAACCCCGGCAACCGGCACGGATCGTGACGCGAGCTTGATGTTGCTCGCCAGCCGAGAAAATCCGGCGCTTGGTGCCAATTCCGTCAGACGGCTAGCCAGCGTCTGAAAGATGAGAGCACCCTCTAGCGGCGTGTCTCTCTATTTGCCTGGAGACGCGCCTTTTTTATTGACCGAGGACGGACGACGGAGGACGGAAGACCGAAGATGGTCCAGTCTTTAGTCATCAATCTTCAGTCATCAATCTTTTGGAGTGAGTATGCGGACGGTCGAGTGGCGAGACGGTACCGTGCGGATGATAGACCAGCGGCGGCTGCCCAACCAGTTCGTCGTGGCCGAGTATAGCGACTACCGCGAGGTCGCCCAGGCCATCCGCGACATGGTGGTACGCGGCGCGCCCGCCATCGGCGCCACGGCCGCCTTCGCCCTGGCCCTCGCCGCCCAGCACAGCCCCGCGCCGACCCGCGATGCGCTCCTGGCCGACCTGGCCGCGGCGGCTGCGGTCATCCGCCAGGCGCGGCCCACCGCCGCCAACCTGAACTGGGGGCTGGACCGCCTGCTCCGCCGCGCCCAGGCCACGCCCGGCTCCGCCGAGGACGTGCGGGCGGCCCTGGTGGCCGAGGCGCAGGCCGTGGCCGATGAGGACGTCGCGGTCAACCGCCGCATGGGCGCCAACGGTGCGACCCTGGTGCCGCCCGGCGCGACGATTCTCCACCACTGCAACACCGGTACGGCGCTGGGGGTGGTGCGGGCGGCGTGGGAGGGGGGCAACCCGATTCACGTCCTGGTGGACGAGACGCGGCCGCGCTTGCAGGGCGCGAAGCTGACGGCGTGGGAGTTGAAGGAACTCGGCATCCCGCAGACGCTCATCGCCGACAACGCCGCCGGCCTGTTCATGCAGTCGGGCCGCGTGGACCTGTGCCTCGTCGGGGCCGACCGCATCGCCGCCAACGGCGACACGGCCAACAAGATCGGCACGTACAAGCTGGCCGTGCTGGCGAAAGAGAATGGTGTCCCCTTCTACGTCGTCGCGCCCACCTCGACCGTTGACCTGGATTGCCCGACGGGCGCGGCCATCCCCATCGAGGAGCGCGACCCAGCCGAGGTGACACACGTGGGCGGCGAGCGCATCGCGCCCGAAGGCGTCGCCGTCGCCAACCCGGCCTTTGACGTGACCCCGGCCCGCTACATCACGGCCATCGTCACCGAACAGGGCATCGTGCGTCCACCGTATGAGGCGGGCCTGCGAGAAGTCGTGGAACGGGCGCGGGGGCAAGCGGCTGAGAGTTAGGAGGGAAGACATGTTGACTGAATACATCCGCGCGGCGATGAAACAGGCCAAGTACGAGATTTTGGAAGATGACGGGACATACTATGGCGAAGTTCCGGGCTTGCAAGGCGTGTATGCCAATGCTGAGACCCTCGAAGCCTGCCGCGAAGAGTTGCAGTCGGTTCTAGAAGATTGGATGCTCTATCGTCTTGCCAGGCATTTGACTTTACCTGTCGTGGCGGGCATTGACCTCAACCTCAAAGAGCCGGCCTGATGCCTCGCTTTGGCCCAGTTAGCCGTCGTGACCTGATTCGTTATCTTCGTCAATTGGGCTTTGAGGGTCCAAACCCCGGCGGACGACACGAAATCATGGAGAAGGGTGATATTACCTTACCCATACCTAATCCCCATCAGGGCGACATAGGAAAAGACCTCCTGGCCCGAATCCTTCGCCAAGCCGGGATTAGTCGAGAAGAATGGGAAAAGCTATAGCCTGCGGCTATCTAAACACTTCCTTGAGAGAGGAACTTACCCGTGAGTATTCTCGTTGTCGGTTCGTTAGCGCTGGACTCGATCCAGACGCCGTTTGGCAAGGTTAAGGACGCGCTGGGTGGCTCGGCCACCTACTTCTCGACGGCGGCCAGCCTGTTCGACCAGGTCAACCTGGTCGGCGTGGTCGGCAGCGACTTCCCCCAGGACGCCCTGGCCTTCCTCAAGTCGCGCCGCATTGACACGCGCGGCTTGCAAGTGGCCGAGGGCAAGACGTTCCGCTGGGCGGGCCGCTATGACTACGACCTGAACACCGCGCAGACGCTGGACACCCAGTTGAACGTCTTCGCCACCTTCCACCCGGAGCTGCCCGAAGACTACAAGGACAGCGACTTCGTCTTCCTGGCGAACATTGATCCAGAGCTTCAGATCGAGGTTGTCCAGCAGGTGCGCAACCCGAAGCTGGTCGTCCTCGACACGATGAACTACTGGATTGACTACAAGCGCGAGGCGCTGACCGAGGCGTTCAAGCTGGCCGACGTCATCATCATCAACGAGGCCGAGACGCGGCAGTTTGGCAAGACGTTCAGCCTCATCCGCGCGGCACGCAAGATTCTCGACCTGGGGCCGAAGGTGCTGGTCATCAAGCGCGGCGAGTACGGCGCGAGCATGTTCGCTGACGGCGACGACCCCATCTCGTCGTACTTCTTTGTGCCGGCCTACCCCCTGGAGAAGATTCAGGACCCGACCGGCGCGGGTGACACCTTCGCGGGCGGCTTCATGGGGTCGCTGGCGCGGGCGGACCACCTGAGCATCGGCGCCATGAAGCGGGCCATCGTCACCGGCAGCGTCGCCGCCTCGTTTGTCGTCGAGGACTTCAGCTTCAACCGCCTCAAGACCCTGACCCACGAGGAGTTGGAGCAGCGCTACGAGGATTTCAAGCACTTCACCCACTTCGACCGCTTCGCCAGCGAGCGGCGCCCCAGTGGCAAGATGTGGGAGCAGTTGGCGATTGGCCGGAGGACGGACGGCTGAAGATTGATGACTGAAGACTGATGACTGTCGCACTACGTCACTAACCGTGTCGGGACGCAATCCCTGGTGATGGTGGTAACACTGCGATGAGCCAGATTGACTTGAACGACTGTATCACGCGCTTGAGGGCCAGCAGTGAGGTCATCCAACGCCTGGCGCGGGGCGTCTCTGACGACCAGGCGAGGTGGAAGCCTGCGCCGACCGAGTGGTCCATCCTGGACGTCGTGTGCCACCTCCTGGACGAGGAGCGCGAGGACTTCCGTCAGCGGACCCGGCTGACCCTGGAAGACCCGACGCAGGAGTGGCCGTCCATTGACCCGCAGGGCTGGGTGGTCACGCGGCGCTATGCTGAACGCGACCTGGCGGCCACTCTGGACGCCTTCGTGGCCGAGCGGCAGGCGTCGCTAACCTGGCTCCAGTCGCTCGACGCGCCCGACTGGGACCAGGGCCGCCGCCACCCGGCCGGCTTCACCCTGCGCGCGGGCGATCTGCTCTTGTCCTGGGTCGCCCACGACCTGTGGCACATCCGCCAATTGGCGGACCTGCACCGCGAGTATCTCGGCGCGGTGGCGGCGCCTCCCTATGACATACGCTATGCGGGGCCGTGAGGGGACGGAAGGCCGTGAAGCGTGAAGCGTGAGGCGTGAAGCGTGAAGCGGTGTGCGGATAGCCGCTGTAGCGTTTGGGCCACGGAGCGCCCTGCAGACCGAAGGCAGAAGGCGGAAGGCCGTGAAGCGTGAAGCGTGGAGCGGTGTGCAGCAAGCCGCCGGGGCGTTTAGGCCACGAGCAGCAGGAGACGGACAGCAGTGTTGAGAGTAGAGTTGACGCAGGATAAGGGGCGCATCCGCGCCTTCCTGGAGCGCGACCGTCTGTGGGGCGCCTATGCATTGGGCGACCTGGAGCCGGCCCTGTTCCCCCACTGCCTGTGGGGCGTGGCCTCGGATGACCGGGACGACGTCGCCCTGGCGCTGCTGTTCCAGGCGCTGACCCCGCCCGGCCTGCTGACCTTTGGTGACCCCGACGGCGTGGTAGCGATTCTGAGGGAAGCCTTCCAGCCGCCGCACGTGTTCTTTATGATTGAGACCGCGCACCTGCCCGCGCTGCGCGGCCTGTACGCGGTGGGCGCGCTAGACCCGATGCTGCGCCTGGCCGTGGACCGGGCCACCTTTGTCGCGGCCTATTCTCCCCGTTCCCCACGGGGGATGGGGGCCGGGGGGTTAGGTTCGTCAGACCCCACCCCCGTCCCCTCCCCTAGTATGGGAGGGGCGCGCAGTGCGGGCGAGGTGGCCTCGCCCCTACCTCCCCCTTCCCTACCAGGGAAGGGGGCCGGGGGGTTAGGTCCAGTCCACCGCATCCACCCCGCCGACCTGAACGCCCTCAACGCGCTGTACGCGGGCGGCGAGACACCCGGCGCCTTCGCGCCCTTCCAGATCGAGCAGGGGGTGTTCTACGGCGTCGAACTCGACGGCCGGCTGGTGGCGGCCGCTGGGACCCACCTCGTCGCGCCGAGCGAGGGCGTGGCGGCGGTCGGCAATGTCTACACCGACCGCGCCCATCGCGGGCGAGGGCTGGCCCAACTGTGTACCAGCGCCGTGGTCGCCCACTGCTTCGACCTGGGCATCCGCGACGTCGTTCTGAACGTGGACAGCCGCAACGCCCCGGCCATCGCCGCCTACCGCCGCCTGGGCTTCCGCGAGCACCGCGCGTTCTACGAGGCGCACGGGGAAAGGATGAGGAATTGACGATTGACGGTTGACGATTGACGGTTGACGGTTGAGAACCGACCCCTGAGGGCTGAAGGCTGAAAGCTAACGGCTTAAACCACGCAATACGCATCACGCAATATGCGCTACGCAACAAGGAGAACGAATGCTGACTGAGACACTGGTGAACCACGATGTGAAGGACCTGGGGCTGGCCGGCGAGGGCAAGCGCCGCATCGAGTGGGCGGCGCAGGAGATGCCGGTGCTGCGGCTCATCCGCGACCGCTTCGAGGCTGAGCGGCCGCTGAGCGGGCTTCGGCTGGGCGCGTGTCTGCACGTGACCACCGAGACGGCCAACCTGGCGATTACGCTCAAAGCGGGCGGCGCCGAGGTCTACCTGTGCGCCTCCAACCCGCTGTCCACCCAGGACGACGTGGCGGCGGCCCTCGTCGCCGAGTATGGCATCCCGACCTTCGCCATCAAGGGTGAAGACCACGAGACGTACTACAAGCACATCAACGCCGTGCTGGACGCCCACCCGCACATGACCATGGACGACGGCGCGGACCTGCTCAACGTCCTGCACCAGCACCGCCCCGACCTGCTCGCGGGTATCATCGGCGGCACCGAGGAGACAACGACGGGCGTCATCCGTCTGCGGGCGATGGCCCAGGACGGCGCGCTCAAGTACCCGGTCGTCGCCGTCAACGAGGCCGACACCAAGCACCTGTTCGACAACCGCTACGGCACGGGCCAGTCCACCATTGACGGCATCATCCGCGCCACCAACCTGCTCCTGGCGGGCAAGAACCTCGTGGTCGGCGGCTACGGCTGGTGCAGCCGGGGCATCGCCAGCCGCGCGCGCGGCATGGGCGCCCAGGTCATCGTCACCGAGATAGACCCGCTCAAAGCGCTGGAAGCCGTCATGGACGGCTACCGCGTCCTGCCCATGCTCGAAGCGGCTGCCATCGGCGATGTCTTCGTCACCGCCACGGGCGATATCCACGTCCTGGACACGCCCCACTACGCGGTCATGAAGGACGGCGCGATTCTGTGTAACTCCGGTCACTTCAACGTCGAGATCAACCTGCCCGCGCTGGAAGGGATGGCGACCGAGGTGCGCGAGCCGCGCCACTTCATCCAGCAGTACGTCCTCCAGGACGGCCGCCGGCTGAACGTGCTGGGTGAAGGCCGCCTCGTGAACCTGGCGACGGCCGAGGGACACCCGGCCAGCGTGATGGACATGAGCTTCGCCAACCAGGCCCTGGCCGCCGAGTACATGAAGGACAACGCCGCTAACCTCAAGCCCGACGTGTACCGCGTCCCGCTGGAGATTGACCGCGAGATCGCCCGCCTGAAGCTCGAAGCCATGGGCATCCAGATTGACAGCCTCACCCCGGAGCAGGCGCGCTACCTGTCGAGCTGGCAAGAAGGAACCTAATCAGTGGTCAGTGGTCAGTGGTCAGTAGTCAGTAAGGTGTTCTGGCTACTGGCTACTGATTACTGACTACCGACTACTGACTACTCACTACGAGGGACTATGAGCAACTCTTTCATGTCCGCGCCCCACTATGTGTTCACCTCCGAGTCGGTGACGGAGGGACACCCCGACAAGCTGTGCGACCAGGTGTCCGACGCCATCCTGGACGCCTTGATTGCCGACGACCCCGACGCCCGCGTCGCGTGTGAGACGGCGACCACGACGGGTATGGTCATGGTCATCGGCGAGGTCACAACCAGCACCTACGCCGATATCCCGACCATCATCCGCGACACGGTCAAGGGCATCGGCTACACCCACGCCGACTACGGCTTCGACTGCCACACCTGCTCGGTCATCACCTCGATCCACGAGCAGTCGGCCGACATCGCCCTCGGCGTGGATAAGGCGCTGGAGGCCAAGCACGGCGAGATGACCGACGACCAGATTGAGGCCATCGGCGCAGGCGACCAGGGGATGATGTTCGGCTTCGCCTGCCACGAGACCGAAACCCTGATGCCCATGCCCATCTACCTGGCCCACAACATCACGCGCCGCCTGGCCTACCTGCGCAAGACAGGCGAGCTTGACTTCCTGCGGCCCGATGGCAAGTCCCAGGTGACGGTGGAGTACCAGTACGGCAAGCCCGTCCGCGTGGATACCGTGGTCGTCTCGACCCAGCACAGCCCCGACATCGCGCAGAACGCGCTGCGCGACGCCGTCATCGAACGGGTCGTCAAGCCGGTGTTGCCCGCCGAGATGCTCGACCGAGACACGCGCTACTTCATCAACCCCACCGGCCGCTTCGTGACCGGCGGTCCC
>CAZFUK010000172.1:0-9452 GCA_964522005.1 uncultured Anaerolineales bacterium
GGGGGGGGGTGGGGGGGGGGCGCTGCCCACGGCGCGGGCCGCGTTGATGCGGCCTCGGCCGTAGAGCGTCGCGTCACCCAGGTTGTCGGCGGTGTTCTCCAAGGCCTGGCGAATCTGAGAGTTGTTCCACTCTGGGTGGGCCGAGGCGACCAGCGCAGCCACCCCCGATGCATTGGGGGCGGCCATGCTCGTCCCGTTCCACGACTCGTAGCGGCCGCCGCGCACCGTGCTCAGAATGCTGGCGCCCGGCGCGCACAGGTCCACGTTGACGCCGTAGTTGGAGAAGCTGGTCTTCTTGTCCGTCGAGTCCGTGGCGCAGATGCCAATGACGTTGGTGTACGAGGCGGGGTAGGTGGGCGTGCTGGTCCCCTCGTTACCCGCCGCCGCGATGACCACCACGCCCTTGCTCCAGGCGTAGTTGATGGCCTGCTCCAGGGTGGACGAGCCGCTCGGCCCGCCCAGGCTCATGTTGATGACCTTGACGCCCCGGTCGGCGGCCCAGGTAATGGCGCTGGCGATCTGGCCGTGGTTGCCGGAGCCGTTGGCGGCCAGCACCTTGCCCGGCAGAATCTTCACGTTATAGCCGACGCCCGCGATCCCAACACCGTTGTTGGTCGAAGCGCCGATGATGCCGGAGACGTGGGTGCCGTGGCCGTGGTCGTCGGTCGCGTCGTTGTCGTTGTTGACGAAGTCGCGGCCGGCGTCCACGAACTTACCCATCAGGTCCGGGTGGGAGAAGTCGGCCCCCGTGTCCAGCACCGCCACGACGACGTTATCGCCCCGCGTCGTGTCCCACGCCTGGTTCACGCTCATGCGGCTCAGGCTGTACTGCTGGTTCGCCATCGGGTCGTTGGTCGTCAGGGTTTCGGGCCGCAGCATTTCGGCCGTCAGCTCAGGGCCGACGGGCGAGTCGGGCGAGGCCCAGACTTTGAAGTTCGGCTCGGCGTACTCGACTTCGGGCAGGCTGTTGTAGGTGTTGAGCAGGTCGTTGGCCGCTTCGGGCGCGACCTGGAGAATCTGGACGCCCAGACCCTCGACCGACCCGACGACCTGGACGCCATAGGTGGCGTTGAGGCGGGCAATGCTGTCCAGGTTCACCCCGTCCCGCCACTTGACGAGGGCCTGGCCTGGCTCGGCTTCGTCGGGCGAGAAGACGCGGAACGACGAGCCGATGCCGACGGAGGGCAGCGCGTCGGGCAGGCTGCGATAGGCCATCTGGACGTGGGGCAGGTAGACGGTGTAGGGGCTTGAGGGGGTGGTTTGACCAGCGGCAGGGCTGGATACGGCCGCCTGCAGGACGAGGCCAAGCACGATAATGCCCAGAATCGCCGCAGGTCCCCGGCCAACACGGAACAGGCGCATGAGAGATACCTCCTGAGGGTGGTAGGCGTCTTCAGTGGCTGTCAAGAGGCAATACGAGGCCGGGCGCGACGGCAAGCGCCGCGCTGGGGCAGTCTCTCTAGCAACAACTGAGACGGTGGAGGATACCGCGCCTGGCTCTGGGAACCTGACCGGCGGCCGGGGTGGAGTCCGGAATCAGAGAGCGCAGGGCGGTCCAAACGCAGCCTGGTTGGGGGCTGCGCGCCAGTCCAGGCCGACCTTCAAGGCGCGGGGCGGCCCGTGCCGAGGCACGGACGCCTGCCCGGACGCTCCGAAGGAACGGTCAGGACCGATAAGAGGTTGATGACAGGGTCACGTCAAGGTGTAAGCTCGACCTCCTGTTGGTGAGGCTCCCCCGAGCACGGCGAGTGGCGGTCGCCGCGTCTTCCCAACAAGTGTACGATGGACAATTCCTGGCCTGGCCTTTGTGAAGACCCTTCACGCCGTAAGTCAGGAAAAACCTTGCCTGTGAACGCAACTTTATAGACGCACGCGCGTTGTATAAAGTTACGGTCTCCGCGCCAAAAGTCTACAAATAAATATATTAGTATAAACCTTTACGTTCGGCCTGATTTGACGCACCCTCCCCACTTACACTACAATCTTCCGGGTTTGAATGGACCTGACAGGTTTTCACGCAGCAGCCGAAGGGGAAAACCGGCCAGGTATCCCAAGCGACACCGTGGCCCTATTCTCTCATCCATAGGTTACGACTCACATGACGGACACGTTTACCCTCGACCCCTACTGGCCCTACCTCGCCCTGGCGGGGCTGCTTCTCGCCCTCGCCGCCCTCAGTTGGGCGTTCACCCTCCACCGCCGACTCACCCGCCTGGAAGTCTTGCGCCGCCAGGTCCTCGCCAGCGGCGGTCCCGACGTGGAAGCCCTGTTGCAGGCGAACCTGACGCGCCTGGACACCGCCGACGAACGCCTCGACGCCCTGTCCGGCGACCTGACGACCCTCATCGAGCGCCAGAAGCGTGACCTCCAGCACGTCGGCATCATTCGCTTCAACCCCTACCAGGACACAGGCGGCGACCAGAGCTTCTCTATCGCCCTGCTCGACGGCTACGGCGACGGCGTGGTCATCAGCGGCCTCTACGCGCGCCAGGGCGTGCGGCTCTACGCCAAGCCGGTCCAGGCCGGCCAATCGGCCTACCCGCTGACCGACGAGGAGAAGCAGGCGATGGCCGTCGCCCAGCGGCCCCGCACGGCCAATCTCACCCCCCAGCCCCCTTCCCAGTAAAGGCAGGAGGAGAGACGTCTTCCCTTGGCAGGGGAGGGGACGGGAGAGGTTGGCTTTAGATTGTAATTAGCTTGACGCTACGCGGTTGTTGCCTATGATAACCGTCGTAAGTTTATCATGTCCCTCCCGAGGCTGGATAAACTCGCCGCGTGTACAGCAAAGAGCGGTTGGAACGCCGGGCCGCTAGAAGGAAAGAGATATGCCTTCGAGAGCCACAGTTCAGCCCGATGACCAAGCCCTGGCGACGCATGGAATCACAGACCCCGAGGCGCAGAATGACAGCGTATTAGACAATCAGGCGCTCCCGCTTCCGGGCAGCCAGCGGTCGGGGGCGACCTCTAGCCCCCTTACTGTCAGTGATGTGCTACAGCTTCAACGCACCATCGGCAATCATGCACTCGGCCGACTGTTGGCGGGAAGGGTGCAGCGGAAAGCGACGGGCGAGGCCAATGTACAGACCGAGGGTGAGGCGCCTGTCGGTCGGCGTCTGCGGCCGCTGGTGCACAAGGACCAATCGGCGGCGCTAGCACGCCAGCCTGAAGAGACGCTACACCCTAATCCCTCTCAGCTTACTGTGACTGGACTAGCCGTTCAACGTGTAAAAATAGCTAAACCTGCCCCACCTCCTGCTGCCGGCGCAAACGCACACATGTACTTGCAGGGGATGAGTTGGCACTGTCGAGCGGGGGCGAATCACTGGGTCTACTCTAGCACTACGCAGAGCTGGAGGAAGCAAAAGCAGTCTAAAGTGGCGCTGCATAACCGCGTTAACTTTGCTGTGGGAAGCGGGCGAGGCGCGCCCCGCCAAGCCAGTTTCAGGGCGCGTAAGGGCAGCGGGGCAAGCTATGCTGACGCCGGGCCACGGCAGAACAGGTTTATGCGCGGTCAGCGAGGCGTGATAAAATACCAGGCCTCGAAGAAACGCACGTATGTTAAGAATATGCAGGCAGCGACTGGTACACCCAGCGCAACGACGTATGCCACAAGTAATGGCGCGCCCGCGATTGTGGGTGGCTATAACTGGTGCCATTTGATTGGTCATGGCGGAGGGGGAAGCGATGCGGCGGCTAATTTGGTGGCCGCCTCCACTCATGCCAACTCAGAACACTTAATCATAGAAAGAATTGTCTATGCTTATAAGAACAAGGGCATCATTGTAGACCATAGGTATGAACCGTTTGGCGGCTTGCGAATAGCAAAAACGATGCGCTACCAGGTACTGCATCAGAATAAGGTGATTTTTGAACGGCTCGTGGACGGCTTCCGGGCGACAAAGCCAGATGCGGTGGAGTTACACGTCGTTGAGGTGAAATTGACGGCGGCCATTACGGAAGCTCTCGATGAAAACTAGTTCTCGCCTCACCCCCAGGCCTGATCGGCCACTGGTCAGGGCGAGGAGGTTCCATGTCTAGCACAACACCGCCGTTGGCCGCCCCCGCCCTCGACCGGGCGGCCGCCCACCGCCGGGCCGTCCTCTGGCGCAACCTGGAGGGCTGGCTGTTCGCGTCGCCCTGGATTATCGGCTTTCTCCTGTTTACGCTGGGGCCGATGCTGGCCGCGCTCGTCCTGGCCTTTACCGAGTGGGACCTGCTCAGCCCGCCGCAGTGGGTCGGCCTGCGCAACATCCAGGAACTCATGCGCGACAACCTGGTGATTCAGTCGCTGCGCGTCACGACGGTCTACGCCCTGGTCAGCGTCCCGCTCCAGCTCGTCATCGGCCTGGGTCTGGCGATGCTGCTCAACACCGAGATTCGCGGCCTGCGCCTCTACCGTACCGCCATCTACTTGCCGTCCGTCCTGTCCGGCGTGGCGGTGGCGCTGCTCTGGCGCTGGATGTTCCAGCCCGAGTTCGGCCTGTTCAACCTGCTGCTGTCCTATCTCAACATTGACGGACCGCGCTGGCTGGGTGACCCGAACTGGGCGCTACCGTCGCTCATCCTGATGAGCCTCTGGGAAGTGGGCCAGGGCACGATTATCTACCTGGCCGGCCTCCAGGGCATCCCCACCGACCTGTACGAGGCGGCCGAGGTGGACGGGGCGACGGGCTGGGCGCGCTTCCGCTACATCACCATCCCCCTGATCACGCCGGTCCTGTTCTTCCAACTCGTCACCCGCATCATCGTCGCGCTCCAGGTCTTCACCCAGCCCGCCGTCATGACCGACGGCGGCCCCAACAACGCCACGCTGACCATCCTGCTCTACCTGTACCGCAATGCCTTCCAGTACTTCCGCATGGGCTACGCCAGCGTCCTGGCCTGGGTCCTGTTCCTGTACATCCTCGTGCTGACCCTGATTGTCTTCCGTTCGTCGGCGGCCTGGGTCTACTACGAAGGTGAAGGGAAGCGAGGGTAACATGGCCGTCGAAACCCGTCCTCTGCCCCAATCGGCGCGGCGCGGCCTCGGTATGCGCCGGGGCAAGCAGGTGCAGCACGCCCTGATTCACCTGGTTCTGGTCAGCGTCGTCTTCGTGCTGCTGTTCCCGACACTCTGGGCGCTCTCGACCTCGCTCAAGCCGCTGGGCGACATCTTCTTGTACCCACCCAAGTGGATTCCCAACCCGATTCGCTGGCAGAACTACGGGGACGCCGTCAACACCTTCCCCTTCTGGCGCTACTTCACCAACACCTTCATCATCACCGCGCTGAGTATCGTCGGTAAGGTCCTCTCGGTGACGCTGGTGGCGTTCGCCTTCTCGCGGCTCCAGTGGTGGGGGCGCAACACCCTGTTCTTCATCATGCTGACCACGCTGATGCTGCCGCCCCACGTGACGCTGATTCCCCAGTTCATCCTGTTCAAGCAACTGGGCTGGATCAACACCTTCCTGCCGCTGGTCGTGCCGGAGTTCTTCGGCGGCCCCTTCCTGACCTTCCTGTGCCGCCAGTTCTTCATGTCCATCCCCCGCGACCTGGACGACGCCGCCCGCATTGACGGCTGCTCCAGCCTGGATGTCTATTGGCGCATCATCATGCCCATGTCGGCGCCCATCATCATCGCGGTCGTCATCTTCGTCTTCAACGGCCAGTGGAACGAGTTCCTCCACGCTCTCATCTATCTCCAGAGTCCGGACAAGTTCACCCTGGCCGTCGGGCTGCGCTTCTTTATCGGGGAAGCCGGGACGAGCTGGCACCTGCTCATGGCGGCCGCGCTGCTGACCATGCTGCCCGTCCTGGTCATCTTCTTCCTCGGCCAGAAGTACTTCATCCAGGGCATCGTCTTCACGGGCGTCAAGCAGTAGTCTGTAGTCAGTAGTCGGTAATCAGTAGACAGTAGACAGTAATCGGGAGTTATACTGACTACCAATTACTGTCTACCCCAATACTTCCTCAGGAGGAGACCCATGAGCGAGAAACGTCTGAGCCGCCGTGATTTCCTGCGGGCCTCGGCCCTGGTCGCCGGCGGCGCAGTCCTGGCGGCCTGCCAGTCCGCCGCGCCCACCACGACCCAGCCTGCCGCGCCCACTACGGCGCCGGCAGCCAAGAGCCAGACCCAGGCCACCCAGGCCCCCGCCGCCCCGGCTAAGGCCGCCCTGTCCGGCAAGATCGTCTTCATGTGCGACACCATCAACGAGGGCCACCAGAAGGCCCGCGACGGCTGGGTGCAGCGCTTCCAGAGCGCCAACCCGGGCGCGACTGTCGAGCACCAGCCGGTCCCCAACACCGACTACCCCACCAAGCTCCAGACGCTCTACGCGGCCGGCACTCCGCCCGACGTGTTCCGCTACCTCCAGGAGAACACGCCCATCGTCACCGTCGCGGTCAAGAACCTGCACCTCAAGCTGGACAGCTACGTCGCCCGCGACCAGTACGACCTGTCTGGCTTCCGCCCCGACTCGGTCAACCTCTACCGCTGGGACAACGTCCTCTACGCCCTGCCGCGCGACTACGGCAACCAGAACATCTACTACAACATTGACATGTTCCAGAAAGAGGGCCTCAAGACCCCGCCGACCGATTGGGAGGACAAGACCTGGACCTTCCAGGCGTTCCTCGAAGCGGCCCAGAAGCTGACCAAGAAGAGCGGCAACCGCACGGAGCAGTACGGCTTCATCCTCAACCGTGGCCTGCGGCCCTGGTCCTCGTGGGTCTACAACAACGGTGGCGCGCTCGTCACCAGGGACGACAAGGGCATGGCCAAGGCCATCGCCCTGACCGAGCCGGCCGCCGTCGAGGCCCTCCAGTTTATCCAGGACCTGATCTATAAGCATGGCGTCGCGCCGTCGCCAGACGTCGAGAAGGAGTCGGGCGTGGCCCAACTGTTCTCCACCGGCCGCGTCGGCATGATCATGACCAACCCCTCGGATGTGAACCTCTATCGCTCCATCACCGCCTTCAAGTGGGACGTGGCGCCGCTGCCATTGGGCAAGGCGTCGCGGCGCGGGACCGGCGGCGGCGGCACCGGCTGGGCCATCGCGGCCTCGACCAAGCTGCCCGATGTGGCCTGGGAGTTCCTCAAGACCATCACCACGCCCCAGGCCCAGTTGGACGAGGTCGCGGTCGGCGCGACCACCCCATCGCGCACGGCCATCGCCACGGGCAAGGAGTTCCTGGACCCGAGCAAGCCCCCGGCCAACGCCAAGTCCTTTGCCCAGGCGCAGGAGTACGTCGTGCGCGACCCTGTCCACGCCCGCTGGCCGGAAGTCCTCCAGCGCGTCGTCACGCCGACCCTGGACCAGCTCTGGAGCAACGCCAAGAACGCGGCCGACGTCGCCAAGGCCATCAAGGACGGCGCCGACCCGATCTTCGCCCAGGGGTAAACCTACCGTAGTTGTCACCCTAAGCCGAAGGCGAAGGGTCTCGTCTTGCCGGGCGAGATCCTTCGCTTCGCTCAGGATGACATCAAGGGACAGAAATCTTGTCGAATACACACCCCTCTCGCCCCAACGTCGTTGTCTTTTTCACGGACCAGCAGCGCTGGGACACGACGGGCGTGCATGGCAACCCGCTGGAGCTGACGCCGAACTTCGACCGCGTCGCCCAGCGGGGCACGCACCTGTTCAACCTGTTCACCTGCCAGCCGGTGTGCGCGCCGTCCCGCTCCTGCATGCAGACGGGCCAGTATGCCACGACCACCGGCGTCTACCGCAACGGTATTCCCCTGTCGGACAAGGCGCCCACCCTGGCGCAGTTGTTCCGTCAGGCGGGCTACCGCACAGGCTACATCGGCAAGTGGCACCTGGCGAGCCGCGACCCGGTGCCGCCCGACGAGCGCGGCGGCTATCAGGACTGGCTGGCGTCGAACCTGTTGGAGTTTACCTCCGACGCCTACCAGACGACGATGTACGACACCGCCGAGCAGGCCGTCCATCTGCCGGGCTACCGCGTGGACGCGCTGACCGACGCCGCCATCCGCTACGTGGACGCCCACCAGGCCGAGCCGTTTTTCCTGTTCGTGTCGTACCTCGAACCGCACCACCAGAACCACCTGGACGACTACCCGCCGCCCGACGGCTACCGCGAGCGGTACACGGGCCGCTGGACACCGCCCGACCTGGCCGCGCTGGGCGGTTCGACCCATCAGCACCTCGGCGGCTACTACGGTATGGTCAAGCGGCTGGACGAAGCCTTCGGCCGGCTGCTCGACGCCCTCAAGAGCCTGCATCTGCTCGACAACACCGTCGTCTTGTTTACGTCGGACCACGGCAACCACTTCAAGACGCGGAACAGCGAGTACAAGCGCGCTCCCCACGAGAGCGCCGTCCGTCTGCCGGGCGCGCTCATCGGGCCGGGCTTCACGGGGGGCGGGCAGCTGCGTCACCTGGTCAGCCTGGTGGACCTGCCGCCGACCCTGCTCGACGCGGCAGGCATCCCGATACCGGATAGCATGCAGGGCCGCTCCCTCCTGCCCCTCACGCGGGGCGAGACAGGCGACTGGCCGGGCGAGGTGTTCATCCAGATCAGCGAGTCGCAGGTGGGGCGGGCGGTGCGCACGCGCCGCTGGAAGTACAGCGTCGTCGCGCCCGACAAGAACCCCTGGACCGACAGCGGCTCCGTCCACTACGTAGAGGAGTGCCTGTACGACCTGGAGGCCGACCCCTACGAGTTGACCAATCTCATTGGCCTGGACTCGCACCAGGCAGTCGCGGCGCGGCTGCGCGAGCGGATGGTCCAGCGCATGGTCGCCGCCGGTGAGGCCGCGCCGACCATCCAGCCTGCCCCCCTCCGCTATGCGGTGCAGCGAGTGGTGTCGGCGGAGGAAGTCGAGGCGTAGGGAAGATAGGAAGGGCAAGGAAGGGTAGGAAGGGTAGGAAGAGAGGGAAGGGTGGGAAGAGCAGGCGCTTTTGCTAACGCTGGGGCGTTCAGGCCCGAGTTCTCGCCAACGATAACGTTCGCTAGTGGGCGACTGCCGCCTAAACGCCGCAGCGTGGCGGATGCCTTCACCCCGTGAGCCTGGTCTTCCTACCCTTCCCTGTTCTTCCCATTCTTCCCTCCACCCCACGTAAGACCGGCGGCGGCGGTGCGTCCTATCAACGCGCCAGGAGTTGACCCGGACACGGGAGTTGGCTATACTTAGGGCGCATCTGGGGCTGTAGCTCATCTGGGAGAGCGCTTCAATCGCACTGAAGAGGTAAGGGGTTCGAGTCCCCTCAGCTCCACTTCACTCGGGGCAACCGCTTAGTGGGTGCCCTTCTATATAACTAATGGCTGTGAACAGGAGTAGTAGGCCATCCCGCCAGCGAGCCAGGGAGCGTGTGAGCCTGGCAGCGCGCCCAGCGGGAGCGCGTGGGCCGAACTCGCCTGGAAGCCGCGGGGCTGAAGACCTGTAGGTCCCGCCGTTCTCCCCACGTTACGGGGCTAACGAGCGGTGGGTATGGGGCTGTAGCTCATCT
>CAZFUK010000173.1:0-9381 GCA_964522005.1 uncultured Anaerolineales bacterium
TACAACTCTTTTATGTAGTCTGCAGTGGAACTTTTTTGAAGTATCTGTTATTTTATATAGCTCATCTTCAACTGGGTCAAACAGCCAATCGAAGGCTCCTCCTGAAGCCGAAATCTGTGTCATGACTTCCGGTGATAGGTCTTCATGCTGACCAGGTTGGATCTGCCCAGTTTGCTGATGTCGCGTCCACAAGAAGGTCACAAAGTCGTAGACTTCCTGTAATAGAGGCTCGGGCAATTCCTGAAGCTTTTCAGTCGTCTCTTGAAAAAGCGCCTTACTCGACGCCATACCATCCTCCACAGCCACATCAATTCAAGGGCTTGTTAGCCTGCTAGTTCCTGGAGCAAGGCCACACTTTCCTCCACTACCATCCCCGCCACTTCTGGCGAGAACGGCGCCATCCAGACCTCGTAGCCGCCTTCCAGATAGGCGGGCGCGGTGGGCAGGTAGAAGTTGGTGCCGTTCGTATAGCCTGAGAAGAAGGTCGTGGCGAAGGGCGAGCGATGTTTGACCCCGGCCCCAATCTCGGCAAACGGTTCGACGGGTAGGCCGATGAGGGCCGTCGGCCCCAGGCGCATGGCCTGGAACTCCATTGGAATCTCCGTCGTCTGGCTGCGCCGCTCGATGACCCTGAGATTCAGGGCGGCGCGGCGCACCTGCATGTTGGCCTCGCGTACTGTCTCGGTGGGGGCGCCCTCCGCCCGTAAAGCGGCCAGCCGCTGCGTCAGCGCCTCAACCTCCGCGATCTGCTCAGGGGTCGGCGGGTCGTGCCGCCAGGCCGGGAGGACGACCGTCCGCGAGAGGCAGCGGACCGTCCCGTCCGGCTCGCCGCTCGGGACTCGTTGCACAACACCGCACGTCCACGACGACTTGACCAGGTGGTCAATCACCGTCGTCGTGGGCTGGGTCTCGATGAACTCGGCCACGCGCACCGCTTCCAGCCCAATCTGCCGCCCAATCCAGCGCGCGTCCTCGACGCGGTTGCCATAGTCGCGGATCGTGTCCTGGTTCCCCGCCGCGCCCTGGAGGAACAGGCACGTCGCGCCGGTCAGGCTCTCGACGGTGCGCCGCAACGTGCCGGGGTAGTCGGGCGAGATGAGGCGGTTGTGCCAGGAGAGAATCGTCGGGTGGGCGGCGAAGTTGACCAGGATGGCGAGGGGCCGACCGTCGAGGGTGTCCACCCGGATGACGCCGACGGAGTGGTCCGCGAAGCCGTCGGGGTTGGGGGCCATCAGGGGGTTGTTGTGCTCGCCGGGGATGCGCACCTCCCCGTCCCCCTCAGCGACGAGGGAAGGGGAGTACAGCATGGCGTTAAACCCATCGCTCGCCAGGGGCAGGGTGTGGGGATGGGTCATCCGCCGGTTGGCGTTGACCTTGCAGACCCCCTTGCCGCCCGCCACCCGCGCCGGCTGCATGCCTCGGTGCGCCGCCAGGCACACGCCCGCCAGGCGGTCGGTCAGGCTCGCCACGTAGGGGCCAATCATCTCGGCGCCCGCCTCGAACCAGGGCCGGCGCAGGTTGGGACCGGCGTGGGTGTGGGAGGCGGAAATCCGAATGTGGCTGCCCGGCACGCCCGTCAGGTCAGTTACCCGACGGCGGCACTCGGCCAGCCACTCACCGTCCGGCGGGTAGAGCAGGTCCCACTCGGCGAGGATGACTTCTTCGCCGCCGTCGGTGACCGCCAGGGCGGTACACCACAGGGGCAGGTCCACCCCTTCGGCGCGCTCGTGGACCTGGGCGCTCCAGTTGCCGTGGGCGATGCCGATGGGTGGGGTAATGTCGCAGCGGGCGACGCCCGCACGGAGTTGGGGCATGAGAACTCCTACTCTCGTAGTCTTGGGTCCAGCGCGTCGCGCAGCCCGTCGCCCAGGAAGTTGAAGCCGAGCACGGCGAGCATAATGGCCAGGCCGGGAAAAATAGCGACCCACGGGGCGATTTCCATGTACTTGCGGCCGTTGCTAAGCATGATCCCCCAGGCGGGGTTGGGCGGCTGCGTGCCGAGACCCAGGAAGCTGAGGGCAGCCTCGGTCAGGATGGCGGTGGACATGGAGAGGGTGGTCATGACGATGAGGGGGGCCATGATATTGGGCAGGATGTGGCGCAGGATGATGCGGCTGGGCTTGCCGCCGACCAGCCGCGCCGCCTCGACATACAGCTCATCCTTGATGACGAGCACCGCGCTGCGAGCGACGCGCGCGTAGGCCGGGGCGTAGATGATGCCGATGGCGATCATGGCGTTGGTGATGCTGGGTCCGAGCAGACCGGCGATGACAATCGCCAGGACCAGGCCGGGGAAGGCGAACATGATGTCCACAATGCGCATCACGACGCTGTCGAACGTCCCGCCGATGTAGCCCGTCAGGATGCCCGTCGTCGCGCCCAGGGCAATCGCCAGGCTGACCGAGATGATGCCGACATAGAGCGAGACGCGCGAGCCAAAGATGATGCGCGAGAAGACATCGCGGCCTAGCTCGTCGGTGCCGAGCAGGTTCTGGGCGCTGGGTTCGAGGAGGCGCTTGAAGGTCTGGGCCGTCGGGTCATAGGGCGCGATGACGGGGGCGAAGACCGCGACGATGGTAACCGCGAGGATGACGATGACCCCAATCAGGCCAATCGTGTTCTGCCGCGCCAGGCGCTGGACGCGCCGCAGCAGCGGGGGCGTCGCCGGGCGGCTCGGACTCGTCAGCGACTTGGGAATGGTCAGAGGCGCTTGACTCACGGTTCCTCACAGGAAGCGACGGAGGACAAAGGACGAAGGACCGAAAGCTCTGTCTTCCATTGTTGGTCTTTGGTCCTTGGTCTTTGGTCCTCGGGCCTTCGTCACGAGTAATGAATCCTGGGGTCGAGGTAGGCGTAGGTGAGGTCCACCAGCAGGTTGATGACGACGAAGACGGTCGCCAGGAACAGGGCAGTCACCTGGATGACCGGGTAGTCGCGGCCATAGATGCCCTGGAGCAGGAACCAGCCCACGCCCGGCAGCCCGAAGATTTGCTCGATGATGACCGAGCCGCCGAGCAGCGTGCCAATCTGGATGCCGATGACGGTGATGACGGGGATGAAGGCATTCTTGAGGGCGTGGCGGACCAGGACGGCGGTTTCGCGGAGGCCCTTGGCGCGGGCGGTACGGATGTAGTCCTGGCGCAGGACTTCGAGCATCGAGGCGCGGGCCATGCGCATCTCGACGGCCATGAGTTGCACCGACAGGGCCAGGGCCGGCAGGAACATCTGCTGCAAGTTCCCCACCAGGTCTTCGGTCGGCTTGATCCAGATGACGGGCGGCACCCAGTGGAAGACGAGGGAGGTAAACAGCAGGAACATCGTCGCCAGCCAGAAGTTGGGGAACGACAGGCCGATCAGGCCCGTCACCCGCGCCCAAAAATCCATCTGACTGTTACGCCGAATGGCGGACAGGACGCCGAGCGGGATGGCGATCACGACCGACAGGACAATCGCCAGCAAGGCTAACTCGATGGTGATGGGCAGGGTCTGAGCGAGGGAGGGGACGATGGGCAGCTTGGTGCGGTAGGACTCGCCCAGGTTGCCCCGCACCACGTCGCCCACCCAGCGGACGTACTGCACCGGAATTGGGTCGTTGAGGCCGAAGGACTGGCGCAGGGCCGCTTTCGCTTCGGGGGTGTAGTTGGGGTCCTGGCCGACCATGGCATCCACGATGTCGCCCGGCATGAGCCGCACCATCAGGAAGATGAGCAGCGACATGCCGATGATGGTCGGGATGAGCAGGAGGACGCGCCGCAGGAGGTATTTACTCATAGGTCACGTGATACATGCTGCGTGATGCGTGATGCTCCCTAACGCATCACGCATCACGCAGCACGTGTTACTTAGGCGTCGAGCCAGGCCATGCGCAGGCCGGTGTGGAAGTCGTTGAAGCCAACGTACATATCCTGGACGCGCTTGCGGATGGCGTGGAACTTGTAGTCCTGGACGGTGGTGATGTGGGGCAGTTCCTCCAGGGCGATTTCCTGGATGCGCCGAATCTGCTGGTGGCGCGAGGCGGAGTCGAGGTTCACGGCGGCCTTGTCGTACAACTCGGTGGCTTCCTTGTTGCTCCAGCCTTCGCCCTTGTTGAACCAGACCGAGGCCGCGCCGACGGTCGGTCGGCCGTACTCGTTGATGTAGCCCGTCGGGTCGTGGCGCATGCCGCGCGCCGTCGAGCAGAAGTCGAAGGTGCCTTCGCCGTTGCGCTTGGCGAACGAGCCGATTTCTTCGGACACCACCTTGACCTCGATGCCAATCTTCTTGAGCTGCTCCTTGACGATCTCCGCGATCTGCGTGGACTGGGGCGGCTGGCTGATGGCGTACAGCGTAATCTCAAAGCCGTTGGGATAGCCGCCGGCGGCCAGGAGCTTCTTGGCCTCGTCCAGGTCCGGCTTGTACCACTTGGCGGCCAGCTCCTCGGAGGGGATGAACCAGTCGCCGTAGCCCGGCGGGATGGGACCCGACAGCACAGCCTCGCCCGCGAAGACCTTGTCAATGATCTCCTGGCGGTTGATGGCCTTGTTCATCGCCTGGCGGACTTCCTTCTTGTTCCACGGCTTGCCGTCGCCCTTGATCGTGAACTGCAACTGGCGCGGCGCGGAGAAGAGGCCCTTGAGCACGACGATGTTGGGGTCGTTGCGCAGCGTACGAGCGGTGTCAGCGGAGATGGTACAGCCGTCAATCTGGCCGGAGCGCAGCGCCGCCACCGAGGCCGCTTCGTCGGGCAGAACTTTGAGCAGCAGGTCGTCCAGGTAGGGCAGGCCAGGCTTCCAGAAGTCCTTGTTCTTGGTATAAACGACGCGGTCGTTGGGGACGTACTCGACCAGCTTGAAGGGGCCGGTGCCGATGCCCTCGGTCTGGAGCTTGTACTTCTCGTAGGCGCCCTTGGGGATGATGGCGCTGTAGCGCGCCCAGGCCAGGTAGCCCAGGACCGTCGGGTCCGGGCCTTTCATCTTGAACTTGGCGGTGTACTTGTCCACCACCTCGACACTCTCGATGCTGGGGTACTGCGCGATCTTGATGCCAGGCGCGGGCGGGTTGGCCTGCAACTCGATGGAGTACTTGACATCCTCGGCGGTGACTTCGTCGCCGTTGTGGAACTTGACGCCCTTGCGCAGCGACCACACCCAGGTCTTGTCGTCGGGCGTCTCCCACTTCTCGGCCAGGGCGGGCTGGACCTTGAGGTCCTTGTCCCACTCGACCAGGGAGTCGTACATGAACTCCTTCCCCCATTGGTTAGACGTGGCGATGGCCCCAAAGGGGAGGAGGTTGGTGGGGTCCTGCTGGATGGCCCAGGTGATCTTGCCGCCCGCCTTGGGGCCGGCCTTGGCGGCCGGGGCCGACGTGGCGGCAGGGGCTGATGTGGCGGCGGGCTTGGGCTGCTCGGCCGGCTTCTGAGCCGCCGGCGCCTGGGTGGGGGCCTGGGCAGGGGCCTGGGTCGGGGCGGCGGCCTGGGGCGCGCACGCGGCGACGACACTGCCGACGACGACAGTGGCCGCGCCCTTCAGGAACTCACGGCGGGAGACACGCGATTTACGGGCTGGCTCGGGGTTCGTGGGCTGAACGGTCGGGTCTTCCATAGTCTCCTCCTACGATGTCAAGGACTCAGGTGAGTCGGGGGGCCTGATGTTAGCACGTCCGCCGCCGGTTGTCAATCGGCTCGTCTTAGCGGTCCATCCGATAGCGGGCTATCACTTCCTCGTTCAACTCGACGCCCAGGCCCGGCGCCTGGGGGATGGTGGCGACGCCGTCCTGGAGCGTGGTGGCGACGTGGGCCAGCTCGCGGCGCAGCGGCGACTCGGACACGGTGTACTCCACGAAGGGGATGTCGGGCGTGATGGCCGCCAGGTGGAGCGTGGCGGCGACGAGGATGCCCGACTTCCAGGCGTGGAACACACACAGGCGGTGGTGGCGGTAGGCCATCTGGGCGATACGGCGGCACTCGGTCGGCCCGCCCGCCCGCGACACATCGGGCTGAATGATGTCCACCTCGCCCTGGGTAATCAGCGCCTCGAAGGCGGGCAGCGCGCTCTCCTGCTCGCCCGTGGCGATGCGAATGTCGCCCGCCGCGCGCGACAGCCGGCGGAAGCCGTCCAGGTCGTCGCCTTCCAGCGCCTCCTCGAACCAGAACGGCCGGTACTCGGCGAAGGCGTGCACGCGCTGGATCGCGTCGCGGGCCTTGAACGGACAGCCCGCATCAATCAGCAGGTCCACGTTGTCGCCCACGGCCCGCCGCGCCGTCTCGACCAGCTTGACGTCGCCCGCCAGGCTGCGGCCCATCGGCCCCCAGCCGTACTTGACCGCGCTGAAGCCCTGGCCGACGTACTTCTGGCCCACGTCGGTCATCTCGGCCGGGTCTTCGGTGAACAGCGCGCTGGCGTAGACCCGAATGCGGTCCCGATACGCCCCGCCAAGCAACTGGTGGACGGGCTTGCCCTGCGCCTTGCCGACAATGTCCCACAGGGCCATGTCCACGGCGGCGATGGCCTGCTGCGCCACGCCGTTGCGCCCCAGCCACAGCGTGCCGAAGCGCATCTTCTCCCACAGCATCTCGACGTTAAACGGGTCTTCGCCGACCAGGATGTCGCGCAGGCCCCGGCAGCGCGGCCACGACGGCCAGGCCTCCACGACGGCCTTGACCACCATGGGCGACGAGTCGGCCTCGCCGACACCACTGATGCCCTCGTCGGTATGGACGCGGACAATGACATCGTCCTGGATGCCGTCGGCGATATGCACATTGTGGGCGGGGATTCGGAGGGGAATGACTTCGACGTCCGTGATACGCATTGACAATCTCCACAAGCCGGGTGGGACACAGTGGGGCCATTGTACCAGAGTCGTGGGACATTGTCAAGGTCGCACCGCGAAAATTGGACTTTTTCTGAGGGCCTTGTATAATCAGCCGCATCTTTAGGGGGTATTGTCTGGGGTATGCAAAAATTGTCCCTCGTACAATCCTCGCCCGGCCCGGTGACAGCCGCCGACATCGCACGGCTCGTGGAAGGCCGCATCCTGGGCGGCGAGTACACGGCCGGGGCGCAGTTGCCCACCGTCCGCGAGTTGGCCCAGGAGTTGGGCGTCAACAAGAATACCGTTGTGCGGGCCTACCAGAGCCTGGAGCGCGACGGCTATCTCGATGTGACGCAGGGCCGGGGTGCGTTTGTGCGGGCACGGGACGGGGCGTCGGCCGTTCTCAGCGCGCGCTGGCAGGCCCAGGTGGACGGCCTGGTACGCGAGGCCCAGGCGCGAGGGGTGACGCGGGCGGTCGTCGGCCAGGAATTGGAGCGCAGCCTTGAGCGGGTGTACGGTCGAAGCCGGCTGCGGGTTGCCTTTGTCGAGGACAATGTTCAGGACACCGACGAGATGGGCGCGCAGTTGAGTGTCATGGTCGGCCACGCGTTGGAAGGGGTGCTGCTGGCGCGCGTGCTGGAGCAGCCGGATAGGGTCGCCGCCGAGTTCGACCTGGTGACGACGACGTTCTACCACCTGGCCGAGGTGAGCCGCGCCATGAAGGGTACGCCCCGCGAGCGGGTGGTCGGCGTCAACGCCCAACCCTCCTACGAGAGCCTGCTGCGCATCGCGCGCCTCGAAGTGATGATGGTTGGCCTGGTGTGCGAGTTCGAGACGACCATCCATAACCTGCTGCACACGGTCCACACCTATCACCCGTCGGCCACGCTCTTGCCGGCCCTGGTGGAGGACGGCGCGCGGCTGCGGTCGGTGCTGGACAAGGCGGACGCGCTGGTCGTGACACGCGCCTGCCTGGACCGCGTGCTGGCCCTCCAGCCGACCATCCCCGTCATCTCCATCTACTACACCATTGACCAGCAATCGGTGGACTACCTCCGCCAGTGGATCCACGAACACAAGGACGCGCTCGGCAACCATGGATCAGGTGCAATTTGAGGTTCTGCGCCACGCGCTGACCGAGTTGACGGAAGAGATGGCGCTCGCCCTCAAGCGCAGCGCCTACTCGACCAACATCAAGACGCGCTCGGACTTCTCGTGCGCCTTCTTCGACCGCGACCTGCGGCCCATCGCCCAGGCGTTCGCCCAGCCGAACCATCTGGGGTCGCTGGTGGAGCAGGTTCCGCGTGTCGTCCGCGCCTACGGCCCGCAGAACCTGGCGCCGGGCGACATGCTCATCGCCAACGACCCCTACCTGGGTGGCGTCCACCTCAACGACATCACCATCATCGCGCCGGTCTATTGTGATTTACGATTGACGAATGACGATTTACGGTTGGAAGACACGCCCGACGAACCCCACTCGTCAATCGTCAATCGTCAATCATCAATCATCAATCGTCAATCATCTCTCTTAGGCTACGTCGCCAACCTCGCCCACCACGTAGACGTGGGTGGGGGCGCGCCCGCCAGCGTCGGCGCGTTCCGCGAGGTGTTCCAGGAGGGCGTCATCATCCCACCCGCGCGGCTGGTACGTGGCGGCCAGATGGTAGACGACGTCTTCCGCCTGGTCCTGTCGCAGATTCGCTCCAAGCGCGAGACGGCGGGCGACTTCCGCGCCCAGGTCGCGGCCAACCTGACGGGCATTCGACGGCTGACCGGGTTGGTCGCCCGCTACGGCGCGGCCACGCTCCAGGGCTTCATGGACGAGCTAATCGAGTACACCGAGCGCCGCGCCCGCGCCGAGTTGGCGAAACTACCCCGTGGCGTCTACACCGCCGAGGGCACACTCGACACCGACGGCTACACCGACCAGCCGGTACGCCTGTGCGTGCGCGTGGTCATTGACGACGACGGCGTGCTGTTCGACCTGACCGGCTCCGACGCCCAACGCCGCGCCCCGGTCAACGCCACCTATGCCCAGACCTACTCGGCCTGCGCCTACGCCCTCAAGTGCCTCATGGACCCGGACGTGCCGACCAACGCCGGCTTCTACCGCCTGGTGCGCGTTGTCGCCCCACCTGGCACTGTGGTCAACAGCGCGCCACCCGCGCCGGTCGTGGGCGGCTGGGAAACCAACCTCCGCCTGACCGACCTTATCTTCAAGGCCCTCGCGCCCGCCCTGCCCGACCGTGTGCCGGCCGGCACCAAGGCCATGATTTGCCACGCGGGGTTCGGCGGCATTGACCCGCGCAGCGGCGAATACTACTGCTTCCTGGAGACGCTGGCCGGCGGCTACGGTGGCCGGGCGACGAGCGACGGCCCCGACGCCGTCCAGACTCACGGCCAGAACACCGAGAACGCGCCGGTCGAGGAAACCGAAGTCGGCTACCCGGTGCGGATTGTGCGCTACGAGTTGGTGGAGGACTCGGCGGGCGCGGGGAAGTTTCGGGGCGGGCTGGGGCTGCGACGCGACTACCTGTTCCCCGACCACGAGGCGACGTTCACGGTCCTGGCCGACCGCGACCGCGC
>CAZFUK010000174.1:0-9378 GCA_964522005.1 uncultured Anaerolineales bacterium
TTCTTGTTCGCGCCCACCGTGCCATCAGCGCCCAGACCCCAGAACACACACTCGACGGTGTTCGGGTTTTCGATGGCGAAGTCCGCGTCGTAGTCGAGGCTGGTGTAGGTCACGTCGTCGTTGATCCCGACCGTGAAGTGGTTCTTCGGCTCGGCCCGGCGCAGCTCATCATAGACGGCCTTGACCATGCCCGGCGTGAATTCCTTCGAGGCCAGGCCGTAGCGGCCGCCAATGACCTTGACGGAGGACCAGGGACCGAGGACGGAGGACGAGCCATTCCCGTCCGTCGTCCGTCGTCCGTCGTCCGTCCCTTCATCCAGCGCCGTCACCACGTCGAGGTAGAGCGGCTCGCCCGCGCTGCCCGGCTCTTTGCAGCGGTCGAGGACCGCGATGGACTTGACGGTCTGGGGCAGAGCGGCCAGGAAGTGCTTGACCGAGAAGGGGCGGAACAGGTGGACCTTGAGGACGCCGACCTTCTCGCCCTGGCTGTTCAGGTAGCGGGCGGTCATCTCGGCCGTCTCCGCGCCCGAGCCCATGATGACGATGACGCGCTCGGCGTCGGGCGCGCCCACGTAGTCGAACAGGTGGTAGCGCCGGCCCGTGACCTGGGCGAAGCGGTCCATGCTCTGCTGGACGATGTCGGGGCAGGCCAGGTAGAAGCGGTTGACGCTCTCGCGGCCCTGGAAGTAGGCGTCCGGGTTCTGAGCGGTGCCGCGAATAAACGGATGGTCGGGCGACAGGGCGCGGGCGCGGTGGGCCTGCACCAGGTTGTCGTCAATCATGGCCCGAATCTGGTCGTCTTCGATGGCCGTGATCTTGTTGACTTCCGACGAGGTGCGGAAGCCGTCGAAGAAGTGCACGAAGGGGACGCGAGCCTCGAGCGTGGCCGCGTGGGCCACCAGGGCCAGGTCTTGCGCTTCCTGGACGGAGTTGGACGCGAGCAGCGCGTAGCCGGTGCCGCGCGTCGCCATGACGTCCGAGTGGTCGCCAAAGATGGACAGACCCTGCGCCGCCAGGGCGCGCGCCGCCACGTGGAACACGGTCGAGGTCAGCTCACCGGCGATCTTGTACATGTTGGGGATCATCAGGAGCAGACCCTGGGAGGCCGTGAACGTGGTGGACAGGGCGCCAGTCTGGAGCGCGCCGTGAATCGCGCCTGCCGCGCCGCCCTCGGACTGCATCTCGATCACCGTGGGGGTCGTCCCCCAGAGGTTCTTCTTGCCTTCGGCCATCCAGGCGTCCGACAGTTCGCCCATCTGGGTGGACGGGGTAATAGGATAGATGGCGATAACTTCACTGAGTTTGTAGGCGACGTTGGCCGCCGCTTCGTTGCCTTCAATGGTCACCTGGCGGTTGACCACCTCAGCTTCGACGCGAGCGGCATCGCCGACAATCGTTTCGATGTGTGACATTGATTCCTCCATGCGCCTTGTTACGCTTTGGACAGTATACACGTCATTTGGGCGAACGGCGTGAAGGAATGACTACGTTACGGGGAGGGATGGTGACGCAACCGGCGTTGACACCTGCGTGTCAGTGTGCTACCATATCTGAGGAAGGTAAGGAGATAGAGCGATGATACGGACCCGCATTCAGGTCTACACTGACCCTGCTACCAAACAACGGATTGAACGCGCCGCTGCCAGGCGTGAGCTTGCCGTCGCCGAGTACTGCATGGCGGCGATTGAGCAGCAATTGATGGAGGACGATATGCTAGAGGAGGCCCAGGCCGTCCCTTCTAGCAAGCCTGTCACAAGGGATGTGTTGGCCGATTTACAGGCTCTACGTGACAAAATTCTCGCACGGCGACGCGGAAAACTGATTGACGTGGTGGCGGCAGTTGAGCAAGCCCGTGAGGAACGCGACCACGAGATTTACGATGGCTCAAGTCTGCGTTGACGCCAGCTTGATTCTCGCGTCCCTCGTACCTGACCCATTTAGCCAGACCGTAGCGCAACTGCTGGCCCAATGGGAGGGTGAGGGACAAACTTTAATTGCCCCCACCCTCCTGGCCTTTGAGGTGACTGCTAACCTGCGGCGGTTTGTCTACACCCAGGTTCTTACGGGCGAGGAAGGGGACCAAGCGTTGCGGCACTTCCTGCGCCTGCCAATTCGGTTGTCTGCGCAACGAGGCCTCTATCCCCTGGCTTTCAAATTGGCCGAAGAATTCAATCGCCCCCGAGCTTATGACTCAGCCTACCTCGCCCTGGCCCAGCTTCGACGCTGCGACTTCTGGACTGCAGATGAGCGTCTGTACAACTCGGTGAGGGCCGAACTCCCCTGGGTGCACTTCGTCGGAAATTAGTTGCGTTACTCCACCCGGATACGAGCGTCGGCGATCCAGCAGCCCTTGCCCTCGGCCTGGACGAACAGCGGGTGCAGTTCGACCTGGCCGATTTCGGGAACGGCCTCGGCTAGCAGCGAGACACGCAGCAGCGTCTCCTCCAGCGCCGGCAGGTCGGCGGGTGGCAGATCGCGGTAGCCCTGGAGCAGCCGATAGCCGCGCACAGACCGCACCATCTCGCGCGCGTCGGCGTCGGTGAGGGGGGCGATACGTTGCGCCGCGTCGTCTAGCGCCTCGACGTAGATGCCCGCCAGACCGAAGGACAGCACCGGACCGAACGACGGGTCGCACGTCATGCTGATGCGCACTTCGACGCCCTCGCGGCTCATGGGCTGGACGAGGACGCCTTCCAATTCATGCAGGTCCCGCGAGGCGGAGTGGTGGTGTAGCTCCTTGAAGGCGCGGCGGACCGAAGAGGCATTGTCCAGGTTGAGGCGCACGCCTCCTGACTCGGTCTTGTGAACGCGGCTCGACGCCCACTTCATGGCGACCGGGAAGCCGACGCGCCGCGCCAGGTCCGCCGCCTCTTCGCCCGTGCGGGCCAGCCCACCTGGTCCGAGGGGCAGGTTCATCGCCCGCAGCACAGCCTGGGTCTCGGCGTTGGACAGCCAGCCGGGGCCACGCGCCTCCAGGGCGCGGGCGCAGATGGCGCGCGCCTCTTCGGTCCGGGCGTCCTCAAAGTCGGGGATGAGCGCCGGGGGCTGGGCGCGCCACTCGCCGTAGCGCGTCAGCTTGCCCAGCACGTGGCCGGCCGTTTCAGGCGAGTAGTAGACGGCCAGGGGCACCGGGGGGGCCTCGTTGTCGTCGGAGTTCGGCCCGGAAGAGTCGAGCGCCGGCAGGTCGGCGCCCATCCAGCAGACCAGGACAGGTTTGCGGACGCCGCGCGCCGCTGTCTCGGCCACGCTGCTCCGAATCGCGCGGTAGACGTCGTGGTCCGCCATGAGACCGACCGAGACATAGATGACGACCAGAGCGTCCAGTTCGTCGGACTCAAGCAGCCGCCGGACGGTCTGGTGGTAGAAGCCGGGCGGGCTGACCGCCGAGAAGTCCACCGGGTTCTCGACGCGGGCGGTCGGCGCCAGGTCCGCCGCCAGTCGAGTCTGGAGGTCCTCGGACAGCGTCGGCAGGCTGAGGCCCTCGGCGTGGCAGGCGTCGGCGCACAGCAGGGACGTCCCGCTGGCGTTGGTGACTACGCCGACGCGGCGGCCCTGGGGCAGCGGCTGGCTGGTGAGGGCCTGGCCCAGGTCGAACATCTCTTCCAGGGTGTCGGCCCGCAGCACACCCGCCTGGTGGAACAGCGCCTCCACCAGGGCGTCGCTGGTAGCGAGGGTGCGGCCGCTCTTGACGGCGACGATGGGTTTGACATGGCTGACGCGGCGGGCCAGGCGGGCGAAGCGGCGCGGGTTGCCGAACCCCTCTACATAAAATAGGATGGTATTCACCCCGCTGTTCTCTTCCCAGTATTGGAGCAGGTCGTTGCTGGAGACGTCGGCCTTGTTGCCCAGGCTGACAAAGTCGCGCACGCCCAGGCCGCGTTGGGCGGCCAGGGCCAGGATACCAACGCCGACGGCGCCACTCTGCGAGGCCAGGGCGACGTGGCCGACGGGCGGGAGGACGGGCGAGAAGGACGCGCTCAGGCTGACGGCGGGGTCGGTGGACAGCAGGCCGAGGCTGCCCGGCCCGATCAGGCGCATGCCGTAGCCGCGCACCTTGTCCACCAGCTGCCTTTCCAGCGCCTTGCCCTCCTCACCGTCATCCGCGAACTGGTTCGCCACGACGACGACCGCGCGCACGTCCTTGGCGGCGCAGTCGTCCACCACGTCCATCACGCTATCGCGGGGCACAGCGATAATCGCCAGGTCGGGCGCTTCAGGCAGTTCGCTGACCGAGGGGTAGGCGCGGATGCTGTGGATGGCCTGCGCCTGGGGGTTAACGGGATAGACCACGCCCTGGTAGCCGTGAGTCACCAGGGCATCCACCAGCCGATAGCCGACGCTGGCCGGGTCACGCGACGCACCGACCACCGCCACCGTGCCCGGCTTGAAGAAGGGGCGCAGCGAGGCGACAGTCGCTACGCGGTCGCGGGCTTCGGAGCGTTCGGCGCTCGTCGCGCTCGGCTCCACGCTGAAGTCAATCTCGATGTCGCCGCCGCTCCACTTGGAACGCGGCTGGAACCCCGACCGCTTGAACACGTCAATCATGGCGCGGTTGTCGGCGTGGGTGACGGCCCAGAAGCGGGTGATGCCGTGCTGGGCGGCCAGGACGGCCAGCCGCTCCAGGAGCAGTGAGCCAAGCCCCTTGCCCTGGAGGGTATCATCCACGGCGAAGGCCACCTCGGCGGTGGTCTTGTCCAGCGCGCTGTAGTTGGCCGTGGCGATGATGCGCTCCTCGCCGTCCAGGACGCGGAAGGCGAGCAGGGTCAACTGGTCGTGGGGATCCGAGGAGTCGGCCATGGCGGCGAGCAGTTCGTCGCGCGGCAGGTTGGGCGAGAAAAAGCGCCGCACCCTCGATTCGAGGGAGAGGCGCTCAAAGAAGTGGCGCAGGGCGGGCAGATCGCCCGGTTGAGCCACACGAATGGTCGCGGTGGACCCGTCACGCAGGATGATGCGGCCCGAGTCCACGGCGTCCTGGAAGACGGGGGGCAGGTAGAGGGGTTGTACGTTGGGCATGGGCACGCTCGTTAGGTTGCTTTTCTCACCACTTCCACGGAGCAGTGGGCGCGCGCGGCGACGGCGGTGGACACACTGCCGAGCACCAGATAGGAGCGGCGGGTCATGCCACTGGCTCCGACAAAGACGCAGTCCGCGTCCCAGCTTTCGCTGGCTTCGACCAGGACGTGCTTGGCGTCGCCGTCGCCTATGAGCGTTTGGACGCTCAACCCAGCGCGACGGAGTTGGTCGGCAGCCTGGTTGACCGTCTGCTCTACCCACTGGGCGGTTTCCTCGTGGCTGGCCTCGACCCAACCCTCATCGTTGGGGGTGAGGGCGTTCTCGGCGACGGTCACGCGGGTGTCCATGACCGCCACCACCAGGGCCTGGCTGTCGGCGGGCCAGTCGCGTTCGGCCAGCGTGTGCAGGGCCAGTTCCGCGCCCGGCGAGCCGTCCACCCCGATGACCAGGCGCAGCGGCCCTTCGCGGCGCCGCTCGCGGGCGATGCGTACCGAGCAGCGGGCTTCGGTCAGTACTTTCTGAGACACGCTGCCCAGGACGAAGCGGTGCAGGGCCGAGTGGCCGTGCGAGCCGAGCACGACCAGGTCGGCGGGCCACTGGTCGGCCAGCTTGATCACGGCCCAGGCGGGCGAGTCAGCCACGGCCTCCGAGCGGACGTCCCAGCCCGGGAACAGAGTCTTCACAATCCGCGCCGCCTGGCGGGCTAGGGTATCGGCGGCCTGGACGGCCTGGATCGCCTGGACGCGGGCCATTTTGACCGCGGGCGGCAGGTTGTCGTCGAGCGCGGTGGGCGCGCCGTCATAGCTCGTCGGAGGCCAGACATCAGCGACCGAAAGGACGAGCGCCTCCGCGTCGGAGGGTAAGCCGGCGCGGCGCAGATCGTCCAGGGCTGCATCGGCGCAGCTTGAGCCGTCATAGGCGATGAGTATCCGCATCTTGCCGCTCATGTCTGGGTCCTCTCTACGGAATGAAGCTGGGCCGTCAGCCGGCGTGGGGACAGTCAGACGCCGACAGGGTACGTGCGAGTCTACTGAGTGTAGTATAGCCGGACTGGGGGCGATTTGTGTAAACAGAGGATAACAGCAGTTGGACGAATTGCAACGAAAACAGAGCGTCATCCGATTGGAGGCAGACCTGACAGGTTTTAGAAACCTGTCAGGTCTCCGTCAACTCTAACTCCCAATTCGCCCCATCCAATTTGAGGCAAACCTGACAGGTATCCAAAACCTGTCAGGTCTCCGTCAACCCTAGCCCCCAATGGAGACGCCGATCAGGCGGCCGATGCCAAAGGTGAGGGCGGCGGCGGCGAGGCCGAACAGCACCTGCCGCAGGCCGGAGAACAGGACGCTCCGCCCGGTCATGAGGGTGATACCCGCGCCGATGACGAACAGGCCGAGCGCGCTGACCAGGACGCTGACGGCAATGGCCGGCAGGCCGCTCAGGAAGGCGAAGGGCAGGACGGGGATAATCGCGCCGACGGCGAACAGGAAGAACGAGGTCGCGGCGGCTTCCCAGGCCGAGCCGCCCAGTTCCTCCGGGTCCACGCCCAACTCCTCGCGGGCCAGGGTGTCCAGGGCGCTGGCCGGATTGGAGATGATCTGCGCGGCTACCTGGCGGGCCTGCTCTGGCGAAAGTCCCTTGGCCTGGTAGATGAGGGCCAACTCGGCCTCCTCCTCGGCCGGGCGCTCTGCCAGTTCGCGCGCCTCAAGGCCGATCTGACGCTGGTACAGCTCGCGCGAGCTTTGGACCGACAGCCACTCGCCGAGGGCCATCGAGCCCGCGCCCGCCAGCAGACCGGCCAGCCCGGTAATCAGGATGCCGCGCCCGGCCAGTTCGGCCCCGGCGACGCCCATGACCAGACTGAGGTTGGACACCAGGCCGTCGTTGGCGCCGAGGACGGCGGCGCGCAGGGCGTTGCCGCCCGCCGTGCGGTGGCGGCCTTCGAGTTGGGCCACGCTGCCGCCTTCCAGCCCACCGCCCAGTGAGCCGGTGATGGTCTGCAACAGGCGGGCATGGGACTTCTCGTCGGCGGGCAAGCCCGTGCCGCGCGCCTCGCTCTGCCGGTCGTAGTGCTGGCTGCCCACCTGTTCCAGCCCGCTCAGGGTGGGCAGGATGAAGCCCGGCCCGAAGCGCCGCGCCAGCCAGGCCATCGTGCGGGGCCGCCAGGTGGGCCGGCGGGGCGGGACGGTCTGACGGGCGGCGCGCATCTGGTCCTCCCAGAAGGCGGCGTGGCCCGTCTCGACGGCCGCGAGGCGGCGGTAGACCTCGGCCAGCGGCGACTGGCCCTCAATGTCGGCCAGGGTCGTGTAGAGGTAGGCGCTGTCTATTTCGTCTTGCCAGTTCTCGCGGTAGCGTTGGATGGACTCACGCTGGTCCATGACATGCCACCTATACCATCACGTCGCTGAGCGGCCGGCGCTGCGTCGGCTTGACCTCTGGCCCAAAGCCCAGGCGCAGGACGAGTTGCGGGAAGCCCACCCGGTCCAGCATGTTCGCGAGCTTGGGGCGCAGCTCGGGCACTTCGACCGGCTGGTTGAGGTAGGAGGCCGAGACGCCCTGGGCCGCCGCCGCCAACAGCAGGTGGGCGAGCGCCTGCCCCGCCTGCAGCCACTCGCGCGGGCCGTCGTGGTCGGTACCGAGCACGGCTAGCAGGGGCGAGCCGAGGGCGATGCGGCGGTCAATCGCCGCCTGGGTGCCGCTGTCCTCGAAGGTGCGCAAGACGAACGGCCCGCCGGTCTCCACCACCTGGGTCACGCCGGCCGCGTAGGCGGGCATGCCGTCGCGGCTCGCCACGCGGTTGGGGTGAATCCAGGCCGCCAGTTCGCGGCGGAAGCGGCGGTCGGCCATCTGGCGGTAGTCAGCCTCGGCGATGAGGTCGGCCAGCGCCAGCCGCTGGTCGCCCTCGACCACATCCAGCCAGGCGCCTTCGGTGTCCGCCGCGTCGCATAGGCGCTCCACCAGGGCCGCCGGGACGTCACGGTCCTCGAAGCGGCGGCGGTTGGTGCGGCGGCGCAGGATGGCCTGGAAGAGGGCGCGCTCGTCGTCGGTCGCTGTCCACGCGCCACCCCAGCGCACGACGGCCATCAGGTCGGGGCGGTCGGGGTCGGGCAAGAGGTCCACCTCGCCGGCGTAGCCGAAGGTGCGCAGGGCGAGGCGGAGGTGGTAGAGGGCCGCGCCGCAGCTGATAACCAGTTCGCGGTCTTCCGGGTCTACCACGGGCAGGGCGCGCGTCTGGTCGGCCCGCAGCTCCACCTGCTTGGGCTGGACGTGGAAGAGCCAGGGCTGAGCGTTGTGGCTGGACGGCGCGAGAATGGCGTACTGGAGCAGGAACCGCCAGCGGTCAACGGGCGGTCCCTGCCGGGGAAAGTCCTCTTCCGAGACGTACCAGGGGTCGGAGTGGATGATCTGCATGGTCAACGGTCCTCATGGGGCTTGGGGTCCTGGGGTTCGATGGTGTGGGCGAAATGGGGAGGCACAGACACAAAGCGGTCCCACCCTTCGTAGGCGAGCATCTCCCGGTTGTCATCCGTGACGACCACGGTTTCCTCGCGGCCTTCGTACTGCACCAGCAAGGTCAGTTCCGGCTGGCCGTCGTCTACCACCTGGGTGATACACGCGCGGTCGGGGTAGCCGCCGTGCAGAATGAATGTCCCAAAACACTCTTCGCAGGCGGGCAGGATGGTTTGACAGGTGTCGCGGTTCATGGTGATGCGCATGGTCTGTGCCTCCTATTCTCCCGACAAGACGACGTTCTCTAGACTTCTCGTCGCAGTCGGCGAAGGGGCCTCATGGGGTCACGTTCGCCTCCTGACATCCCACATTACGGATAGATGCCGCGAATCATAGTCGCCTTGGCGACGCGGTCAATGGCGCGGATGTACGCGCCTGTGCGCATGTTGACCCGCTTCTCACGGGTCACGGCCAGCACCTCGCGGAAGCTGCGCGTCATAATCTGGGCCAGGCGGTTGTTAATCTCGCCCTCGTCCCAGAAGAACTGCTGTAGGTCCTGGACCCACTCGAAGTAGGAGACGGTGACGCCGCCCGCGTTGCACAGGATGTCGGGGATGACAAAGACGCCCCGGTCGTGGAGGATGTCGTCGGCTTCAGGGGTCGTCGGGCCGTTGGCGCCCTCGGCGATGATGCGGGCCTGGATGCGCGGGGCGTTCTCGGCCGTGATCTGGCCTTCGATGGCGGCGGGCACCAGGATGTCGCAGGGCAGTTCCAGCAGTTCGCGGTTGTTCACCTGGTCGGCGCCGGGATAGCCCATGACCGTGCCCGTCTTCTTGGCGAAGGCCATGAGGGCATGCACGTCGAGGCCGTGGGGGTTGTAGACCCCGCCGTAGACATCGCTGATGCCGACGATGG
>CAZFUK010000175.1:0-9373 GCA_964522005.1 uncultured Anaerolineales bacterium
CCGCGCCAGACCGCGCCCGGTGGAAGCAAGCTTGGCCTGCACGTGATGCGCAACAACTCGCCGGACATCCTGGAGTTTGTGCGCGTGACCAAGCCGGTGCTGGTCAAGGGCGTGGACGACCTGGGGTGGCTGCTCGAAGTCAAGCTAGCCTCCCCCTCGACCATCACGGTCGGCCGCGTCACCGTCGAGTCGCAACAGATCGAGGGCGACCCGGTCGAAGCGGCGCGGGACATGGTCAAGGAGCAACTGGGGGCCTACGACTCCAACCGCTACGGCGTGGACTACTGGGAGGGGTGGAACGAGCCGATTCTGAGGAGCGCCGACGACATGCGCTGGTACGCGGCCTTCGAAGCCGAGCGGGTGCGCGCCCTGGCGAGCCACGGGCTGCGCGCCGCCGTCGGCACCTTCTCCACCGGCGTGCCAGAAGCGGACACCTTCCCGTTGTTCCTGCCCGCCATCGAGGCGGCTCAGCAACATGGTGGCGTCCTCGCGCTGCACGAGTACTCGGCCCCGACGATGCAGGAGGGCGTGGGCGTCCCCTTGCCGGGCTTCGCGCCCGCCCCCAACCGAGGTGTGCTGACTCTGCGCTACCGCTGGTGGTACGACCAGGTGCTCAGGCCGGCCGGCCTGGTCATCCCGCTGGTCATCACCGAGGCCGGCGTTGATGGCGGCATCCCTAACCGACCCGGTCCGGAGGGGCTGGGCTGGCGCGATTTTACCGACTACTGGCGGCAGCAAGGGCTGGGCGACAACGGCGGGCAGGTCTACCTGGACCAGTTGGTCTGGTACGACCGCCAGGTCCGCCAGGACCCGTATGTGCTTGGCTTCGCCGTGTTCACCGCCGGCGCGCCGGACGGCCAGTGGGCCAGCTTTGAGATCACCGACGAGTTGCCCCTGTTAGCCCGCTATGTCGTGAGTCAGTAAGGATACGTCTATGACAGTCGCCCCGCGTTGGGCCAGGATCGGTCAGAAGCGTCTCAAATGGCTCGGCCTGCTAGGGATTACCCTCCTGGCGGCCTTCTTGCGTCTATACCGCCTCGACCAGCTACCGCCCGGTGACGGCTACGACCAGGCCTGGTACGGCATTGATGCGGTGACTATCCTGCACGGCGCGCACCCCATCTTCTTTCCCACCAACAGTGGACGCGAGGCCCTGTTCAGCTACCTCGTGGCGGCGCTCTACGTCGGACTGCACAGCACCCTCGCCATCTACCTGGCGACCGCGCTGATTGGCATCCTGACAGTCCCGGCCGTGTATTTCGCCGGCGAGGCGCTGTTCGCGGACGAAGACGAGCCGCTGCGGACATGGGGCGGGCTGGTGGCAGCGCTGGCCGTCGCCCTGGCCTACTGGCACCTGATGTGGAGCCGCTACGGCGTGCGGGCGATTATGGTGCCCCTGTTCGCCGCCCTCACCCTCGGCCTGCTGTGGCGAGGCCTGCGCGACGGGCGGCGGCGTTGGTTCCTGGGCTGCGGGGTGTGCCTCGGCCTGGCGATGTACACCTATCAGGCCGCGCGGCTGCTGCCCCTGCTGGTCGTGCTTGGGTTCCTCCTCACCCGCCGCGCCGCCACCTGGCCGGTTCGACCTCGCTGGCGCGACCTGGCGCTCAGCCTCGTCATCGCCGGGTTGATCGCCGCGCCGCTGGGCATCTACGAGGTCACCCATCCGGGCGCCCTGAACGAGCGTGTCGGGCAAGCCTTTGCCCTGAGCGCGCCCAGCGACACGGGCAACGGCTGGACGGCGTTGCGCGACCAGGTTGTCACGGCGCTGCTGATGTTCACCGTCCAGGGCGACCTTCAGCCGGTCCACAACATCCCTGGCCGCCCGGCCCTTGACCTCTTCCTGGCGGCCGCTTTCCTGGCCGGCCTGGCGGTCAGCCTATGGCGGCTGCGCCGGCCCGCCCACCTCTTCCTGCTGGCGTGGCTGGTCCTCATGACCCTGCCCGCTATGCTGGCCACGCTAGGCACGGCCGAGAAACGAGGCATGGGGGCGGTGTCAGCGGTGGGGCTGCTCATCGCGGTGGGGGTGCTGGTGGTGTGGCGTGCGGTGACTCGCTGGGCAGCGAGACAACGACCCACCTGGAGGGCCGCAGTTCCCGCCGTGCTTACCCTGGTCATCGGCCTGGGCTTTGTCTACAGTGGGGCGACTACCTTCCGCGACTACTTCCTGGTGTGGGGCGGCGACCCCGACCTGTTTGCTCGGTTTGAAGGTGAGGCGCGCGCGACCGGGCGCTACATCGCGCAGCTTGGGCCGCGCGAGGCGGTCTACCTCTCGCCCATCCCGCCTGACCACGTCAGCATCCAGGCCAATTCGGGACTGCGCCCTGGCCTGCATGGCTACAATGGCCGAGTGTGCTTCGTCGCGCCGGCGCGGACCGACCAGCCAACGACTTACCTGATCGGTCAGGCTGACGAGAACAGCCTGAAGCTGCTCCAGCGCGTCTTCCCCCAGGGACTGATAGTCCACGAGGGGCCGCTGTACTACCAGACGCCGACATTCCAGGCCTACCGCGTGCCGGTCGGCGCCTCCGCCCAGTTAGCGCCGTCCCATCCTCGCCGCGCCGAGTGGGGCGATGACATCGAACTTCTGGGGTACGATCTGGACGCGCCCCGCTATGAGGCCGGAGAGGCGATTGATCTCACCCTCTATCTCCAGGGGCTGGATGAGATTCCCGTCAACTACACCGTGTTCACCCAACTGCTCGGTCCCACCCGACCCCAGGCCAACTCGCCGCTGTGGAGCCAGGACGACAGCGAACCCTGCCGCCGCTTTGTCCCCACGTCGAGTTGGATGCCGGGCGAGATTGTGCGCGACACGTTCACCCTGCCCATTCCAGACGACGCCCCCGTGGCGGACTACGAGATCATCATGGGCTTCTACGAGTACCCCTCGCTGGAGCGGCTGCCCGTCGTGAATGAAGCGGGCGCGGCGGTCAGCGACCACGTGGTGCTCGGCCAGGTCCACATCGCACCCAACTAGTTACAGCCAGGCGGTTCCCTCGCGCACGCGGTCCTCCCACCACCGCAGGTCGGCCTCCCAGTGCGGACGTTGCGCCGCCGGCACCCGCCAGCCGGTGGACTTGAGGGCGATGGCCCAGCCATCCTGGACGAAGCCGCCCAGCAGCCCTAGCGCCAGTTGCCCCCGCCACCAGTCATCGCCAAAGCGCGGCCCCAGCCGGCCGGCCAGGTGTTGACGGTACATCTCCACCGTCGCCTCTTTCGAGAGGGGCAGCAGCGCCGTGTTGGTGCCGATGAAACGGCCTAGCTCCACCCCCACCGGCGCGGCAGCCGCCAGCGCCCAGTCCAGCATGACGACGCGCGTCGGCTCACCGCGCAGCAGGCCCAGGTTGGCGTGGCGGGCGTCGCCGTGGACCAGGGTCTGCGGGTAGCGGGCGAGGGCCTGGACCAGCGGCGACGGGTCCTCGACCAGGGCCAGGACGACGTCGGCCACATCGGGCGCGACCACCGCCTCAAACAACCTCCAGCCCCGCTCAATGCTCTTGGGGATGTCGTCGGTTCCCTCGGCCTCACGGCGGCTGGTGTGGCGGGAGAACATGGCGTAGGCGTGGGCCACGGAGCAGAGGCCCGCGTCGGCGTCGCACAGGTCGGGCGCTTCGAAGAACGCCGCGTGCAGGACGGCCAGGGCCCCCACCAACGCCGTCAGGTCGGCCAGGCTCAGCGGCGCGTAGGGGAGCAGGCTGACGCCCACGTCGCGCATGAGCAGCGCCCAGCCGTCGCCGTCGCGCGCCCCGGCCACCGTCGCGTGTTCAATCTGGGGCGGCACCCGGTCGAACAGGCCGCTGGTCCAGAGCGTCACCGAGCGGCAGCCGTGGTCGTCGGTGGCGCGCATGAGCCAGTCCCAGGCGGTCGAGATGCGCTTGAGGATGAAGGCCGGTCCGCGCCCGCCGTTCGTCTCCACGCGCAGCAGCCGGCTGCCCGACTTGGCGTACTCTGCTTCGAGCGGACTCGCCGCCACGGCCTCGACCCGCTGGCCGACCAACTCGCTCAGCGTTTCGGGGGCGAGCAGGGCGTCAATGCTGGGGAAGAGGGCGTGCGTCATGAGCGGGCGAACTGGGGCAGGTACTGGGCGAACTCGCTCAGGAAGTCGGCCAGGATGGCCCGCGCCGTGGCGATGTCGTTAACCATCGGGTCAAGCAGCAGGGCTTGCAGCGCCAGGTCGCGGTCGCCATGATAGCAGGCGTCCACGGCCAGGGATGAGTAGGCCAGCTCGCGGCGGCACAACTCGGCAATGGGTTCGGGCAGCGCCGGCATGTTGAGGCCCCGAATACCCAGCCCGGAGATGACGCCTGGCACTTCGACAATGGCATCGGCGGGCAGGTTGGGGATGAGGCCCTGGTTGGGCAGGTTCAACTGGTGGAAGTAGGTATTCAGGTTGAAGGTCACGCCCTCGATAATCTCCGGAATACCCTCGCTGCGCGTGTCCTTGACCTCGTTGACCGAGCGCGTCCCGTTGACCATGTCCCGCGCCATCTGGCGGCGGTCGCGGCGGCGCTGGCGATTGCCGTCCCAGTTCTGGGGCGTCAGCCCGTACTTCTCCCACGGCTTCTTGACCGGGTCGTGGACCCAGGGCAGAAACTCGCACAGGTGGCTGTCGCCGGGCGTGGGCATCAGGCCAAAGACTTCGAATAGCTCGCGCGTCAGCGGCTCAAACCAAGCGTAGTCCTGGCTCAGCCAACGGCGGCGCAGTTCGGGGTACAGGTCCTCGCCCGTAGCCTGGTCGCGGATGTCATAGACCCAGGAGAAGTGGTTGATGCCGCACGCTTTGAGGTCGAGATAGCGCGCCCCGGCGGTCATGATGGGGTCGAGGTACTGCTTGTTGCTGTAGTTGGTATGGACTGTCAAGCCCGGCGGGACGTAGACGCCGTAGCGGTCGGCCAGGACGGCCATCGCCATGGCGTAGCCCCACAGGAGTTGGTGGCACATGCCGACCACCTTCAAGCGGCTGTAGCGGTGGACGGCCAGTGTCAGGCGGATGAGCGGGTTGGTGTAGTTCATGTACCAGGCGTCGGGACACAGTTCCTCCATGTCCCGCGCGATCGCCATGATCAGGGGCAGGTTGCGGGCGGTGTGGGCGAAGGCGCCGGGGCCGCTGTTCTCGGCGTAGGGCTGGCGAATCCCGTGCTTGAGGGGGATGCGCCAATCCTTTTCCCACACTTCCTCGCGCGGGCCGACCTGGACCGAGACGATGACAAAGTCGGCCCCCGGCAGGGCGACGCGGCGGTCGGTTGTCCCACTGACTCGCACGTCGTTGCCCCACTCGCGGTTCATGACCTCGCCCAGCTTGACCATCGTGTCCAGGTTTGGCTCGTCCACGTCCACCAGGCGCAGTTCCGCGCCCCGCAGCCGGGGCGAGCGGATGACGGCGGCGAGGGCCTTGTGGCCGAAGACGGCGCTGGCCGCGCCCAGCACGACGATGACGGGCGGGCGGGCCGCCGGGGTGGTGGGGGATGGGTGGGTGGTGGGAGAGTAGGTGATGGTCATGGGATGTCCTCGTCGTCTAGGGTACGGGGTGGAAACTCCACTTTGCTGTAGACCGTCTGGAGGGGGAGTGCGCAGTTGACCGAGCGGAGGGTCAGGGTGGCGTCCAGGCTGTCGAGTTTGGTGTAGGTCCAGGTGCCATCGGGCTGGCGGTGATAGGTCTCGACCAGCGGCTCGTCCTGGCTGACCAGGACGTATTCCTCCAGCGGCTCGATCTGCTGATACCAGAGGAATTTACGAGTCCGGTCATGAGAAGCCGTACTATGGGACAACACTTCGACCACGAGACGCGAATTTAGGACAACATCACGCCGGTCGTCGGCGAACTCTGTTCTCCTACAAATGACGGCTATATGCGGATAGAGATATTTGCGTCTGTCGGGGATGCGGACCCTGGTGTTACCAGGGTACACGCGACATGGCTTATCCACAAAGTGGTTGAACAGCACGGCTACCATCGCCGCCACAATCATTTCATGGTTCTCGCTCGTGCCGGCCATCGCGTACATTATGCCATCAATGTACTCGCTTTTGGTCTCAGCGCGACGTTCAATGAGCAGGTATTCGTCTGGGGTGAGATACCTCGGCTGAAGCGCCATACCCTCCTCCTGTCCTCCGTCCTGGCGCAAGTGTACCCGCGTTTCAAGCGCCAGGCGCCGTGAGCGTATTATAGTACAATAGAGTGAATCGAGAGGAGTGACAAGGAAGACGAGCGGAGGCAGTATGAGCAAGATTGAGCAGTTTTACGATGGGGCCGTCGCCCGCGAGTGGGAACGGCTAGACCGCCACCGCATGGAGTTCGCCATCACCCGCCGCGCCCTGGCGGAGCATTTGCCACCGCCGCCCGCCGTCATCCTGGACATTGGCGGTGGGCCGGGCCGCTACGCCATCGCCCTGGCGGGGCAGGGCTACGCCGTCACCCTGCTGGACCTGTCGCAGGGCCTGCTGGACTGGGCGCGGGGCAAGGCGGCCGAGGCGGGGGTGGCGGTAGCCGACTATGTCCACGGCAACGCCCTCGACCTGGGGCGCTTTCCCGCCGCGACCTTCGACGCCGCGCTGCTCATGGGGCCGCTGTACCATCTGCTCCAGGCTGAGGACCGGGCGCGGGCCGTGCGGGAGGCGGCGCGGGTCCTCAAGCCGGGCGGCCTTGTCTTCGCCAGCTTTATCGTGCGCTATGCGGCGGTTCGGTGGGGCGCGAAGTTCGCGGCGGAGCGGATTCTGGAGTGGCGCGCGCGCGAGGAGGGGGTCCTGACGACGGGCCACAATGTAACCGAAGGCGGGTTCACCGACTCCTACTTCGCCCACCCAGCCGAGATTCGGCCATTGATGGAGGGCGGCGGCTTCGAGACGCTGGACCTGCTGGCGTGCGAGGGGGTCATCAGCATGCTGGAGGACGAGATCAACCCGTTGCAGGGCGAGGCGTGGGACGCCTGGGTCGCGCTCAACTATCGCGTCTGCCGCGACCCGTCCATCCACGGCGCGGCCGAGCACCTGCTGTACGTCGGGCGCAAACCTATCCGGCCCGCTTGACGGGTACAGATAGACAGGCTATGCTTAAGGCACACCAAGAGCGGTTCTAACATTGAGTGATGGAATGGGAGGAGGGCTGCCCCTTAATGGACGCGACCATGCCTGCTGTAGAATTCACAACGGAGTTAAGCGCAGACCCAGTCTACAACCATGAGGGAGATAGGGGCTTGAAGGCAGCCTTGGGTATCGCATAAGATAAGAGCAGGCTATGCCGTTACATGATTGGACGGAGCGCGCGGGCTGGGAGGGGATGCACCATCTCTGGATCACAGAGCTGTTGCGGTGGGTGAAGCCGCGCCTGCCCGCCGGCTACCGCGCCTACATTGGAGCCGCGCCGCTGCTGGCGGTGGGCGCCCCCTCCGAACGCCCCGATGTCGCCGTCCGCACCTGGCCGGGTGATCAACCTAACGGAGCCGAGGAAGCGCTTCCCGTCCATACGGGCGAAGAGGCGGCGATTGAGCCGGACGTGGAAGTGGCCGTGGCGGCCCTCGACCCCGGCACGGCCTTGCTGGTGGAATACTACGGCCGTCTGGTCAGCGCGGTCGAGCTTGTCTCTCCGCGCAACAAGGACCGGCCTGTCGCCCGCGCGGCCTACCTGTCGCGCTACGCCGGCTACTTGCTGGAGGCCGTTCATCTCCTGCTAATTGATGTGCATCGTCGGCCGTTGGCCTTCTCGTTTGCCGACGAGATCGCCCAGGTCATGGGCATGCCTCGCCCGGCCTGCCCCGCGCCCTACGCCGTCAGCTACCGAGTAGGGGAACCGGCGGCTACTGGGGGGCGGCTCCTGGCGGTCTGGCAGCGGCCGCTGGCCATTGGCGCACCTCTGCCGGGGCTGCCGCTCCCACTTACCATTGACATAGCGGTCCCTGTGGACCTGGAACAGACCTATACACGCGCGGCTGAGGACGCTTACTTGAGTTAGACCTCAGTTAGACCTCTTCCCAGCGGACCAGGTTGACATCCTCGTCGTAATAGAACTTTAGCTCGGCCACCTGGCCGTTCCAGTCCAGGACACGCGGGCCGAAGACCCGATCGGCCTGGGGCAGCGGGTAGCGGTCGAGGCCGTCCAGCGGCAGCCAGGCCAGGTCGCCCTCGTGGGTCTGGCCGATCTCCCCCTCGAAGTCCTCCACCACGTAGACAAACATCATCCACTGGTAGGTCTCAACCGGCGAGACCTCGGTAATCACGGCTCGTAACTGGGGGCGACGGACCGTCAGCCCGGTCTCCTCGCGCATCTCGCGGATGCACGTCTCGTGGGGCGCCTCGTCCCATTCCAGCTTACCGCCCGGCGCGGTCCACTGGCCGAGGTTGGGCTGCTTGCGGCGGAGCATCATCAACACCTGGCCGTCGCGGACGGCATAGCACAGGACGGAGAGGATACGGTGGGTGGGGGTGGGCATGGGGACCTCGTGGGAGGGGCGGAGATGGTTAAAACTTCCAGCGTCAAGCTGCGTAGAGTATGGTGAGAGAGACAGCGACTGTCAAGCGACAGCGAAGCCACCGACTAGACGATGTTCCAGGTGTCTACTGAGGAGGAACGTTCATGCGTAACAAGTTGCGCCGGTCGCGGAGCGATCGGATTGTGGCGGGGGTGTGCGGGGGCCTGGGCGAGTTTTTCGGCCTCAGCCCCTGGATCTTCCGCATCATCTTCCTGTTCCTGCTGCTGCCCGGCGGGCTGCCCGGCCTGGTGCCCTATCTGCTGCTGTGGATCATCATCCCGGCTGAGTAATCAGCCCCTAGCCACCCCGTCCTAAAGTAAACCCCGGCGAACGTCTCGCTGGGGTTTTATGTTCGCTCGCCTGGCACGTCATTTGCTTCATCTAAGACGCCTACATCTTTATGACGACCCTGGATTGGGATGAAGGGAGAATACATCCATGCAGGACTACGGTACGACAACCAGGCGACAGGACCAGACCACGAGTGGCAGTGGGATGACCGACAACCAGAGCACAGTGGACCAGGCCAAGAACGTGGCCGGGCAGGCGGTGGACCAGGCCAAGTCAACGGCGGGCGACGTCGTGGACCAGGCCAAGTCAACGGCCGGCCAGGTCGTGGGTCAGGCCAAGGACGTGGCGACGACCAAGATTTCCGACCAGAAGGAACAGGCGGCGGATAGCCTGGGCGCGGTGGCGGATACGCTGCGCCAGACGACGGAGCAGCTGCGCGGCCAGAACCTCGGCCCGCTGGTGGGCTTCGCCGACAGCGCGGCGACTCAGCTTGAGGACCTCTCGCGCTATCTGCGCGACTCGAATGTGGACGACCTGGTGCGCGATGTGGAGGGCTTCGCCCGCCGCCAGCCCGTCCTCTTCCTCAGCGGCGCGTTCGCCCTGGGCTTGCTGGCCGC
>CAZFUK010000176.1:0-4127 GCA_964522005.1 uncultured Anaerolineales bacterium
GGGGTCAGGCTATAGTCAAGTCCGCAAGTCGGGTGGAAGGTGGCTCGCATGGTTGCTCTCAACTCCCTGGTCAACTATGTGGCGCTGGCGGTCGCGCTCTGGCTGGGCTTGTATATTGTCACCCACAGCCAACGCCGCCTGGCCTGGCTCGCCTCGGGAACCCTGTGGGCGCTGGCCGGCTACTTCTTCAATCGTGTCGTCAATCTCGACTTTCCTGACTACATGAGCGCCGCCCAACTGGGCGCCGCGAGTGTCACCCTGGCTTCACCCCTGTGGTACCATCTCTCGACGGAGTTTTTTCCAGCCGTGCCGGGCCGGCGTCTCCTCGTGCCCCTGGGCTACGCTCTGGCGCCGCTCTTTAGCGTCTTAATCCTGCGCACCAACCTCCTGTTCGGGAGTGGCGGGAGTGTGCCGAATGTGCTGACCTCACACGCCGGGGTAGGGCCGCTCTACCCGGCGTATGGCGCCTTCCTGGTGATCTGGCCCCTGCTGGGCGTGTGGAACTTCCTGAGAGCGCGCCGTAGCAGCCCGCCACGTCTTGCCGCCCAGATCACCGCCATCTTACGCGCGACAGGGGTAGGACTGCTGGGCGCCATCTACCTGGTAGTCGCCTTCACTTTCCGGCTGAATGCCCCGAACCTGATTGGCGACCTCATGTTGGGGATCGCCGTGGGGCTGATCGGCTACGCGGTGGCGCGTTACAACGCCGTCTTAGAGGGCCATGCGACCAGCGCCGACTTCCTCTATGCGGCGGTCTGGATCGGCCTCATCGTGACGAGCTACCTGGTGGTGACCTGGACTACCTACCGCCTCTATGGCATCCCGCCCTCAACCTATGTTTTCCTGTTCGTCCTCATCATCACCTCGCACACGCTCTCCGACTGGTTCCGGGGGCGGATTGACCGCTTGTTCTACCGGCGCACCGCTGCCCGACTGCGCGAGAGCCTCCGCGCGCTGGCCGGGCAGGTCGGCAGCCTGGATACCCTTGGCTCGGCGCTGCAGGATGTACTCCAGGAGGCGTGTACGAACCTGGGGGCCGAGCGAGGGCTGGTAGCGGTGCGGCGCGACGACGCCCTGACGGTACTCGCCAGCCTGCACGCCGGCCCGCCTGACCGAACCCTGGCCGACTTCCCCATGCCGGAGGAGGCGGCCGGCCTGTCCCAGCCGCCGCCCGAGTTGGCCGGCCTGGCCGCCATCGCGCCACTGATATGGGCGGGTGAGGGTCTTGGCTGTGTCCTAGTCAGCCGACGCGGTGGGGAGTACACGCCTGAAGAGTTAGGCTTCCTGGCCGCTATAGGCGACCGCCTGGCAGGGGTCGTGTACGCGGGGCGGGCGATTGAGACGGCGACGGCCGAGCTAAACGGTCAGATTGACCGCTTCCGCGAGCGCGAGGAGGAGTTACAGCGGCAGTTGCAATCGCTGATGACGCCGACGGCCGACGTGCTGAACGAAGCAGTTCTCACGCGCTGGGTCGAGGACGCGCTGCGCCACTTGCATGATTTCACGTACCTGGGTGAACACCATCTGGCCCAGTTGCCCCTCGTGCAGGCTGCCCTGGCGGAGCGCGGCGAGGCGACGCTGCTGGATCGAGGCCAGACCGTGCGCGACGTCTTGTTACGCACCTTGGAACGGCTGCGCCCGCCTGGCGCTGAGCCGCGCGGCGACAGCGCGGCGGGTCACCGAGAATGGCACGCCTACCTGATTCTGTGGGGGAGTTATGTCGAAGGCATCCCCAACCGAGATATGATGAACCGGCTGTATATCAGTGAAGGCACCTACAACCGCACGCGCCGTCAAGCCCTGCGCGGCCTGGCGCGGGCCTTGGCCGACCAGGGTCAGCTGGAAGCGCAGTGATAGCGGGCGATGACTACTGGGTACAACTGGGGCAATTAGACCGTAACAGGCACGCTGAGCAGGGAACTATACTGGCGGGTGAAGCGTCATGGGAGGAGGAAAGGCCGTAGGTAGCAACGGAGGTAGTAACGATGAAAACGTGGCGGTTAGTAACAGTGGTGGTGGCGCCGCTGGTGATGGCCCTCGCGCTCAGCGTGGGGTCGAGTGTCTACGCGGCGGACTGCCAGTTTGTGCTGGGGTTCGCCGCCCTCCACGACCGCATCCCGGCCGTCGTGGGACAGTGTACCGGCAACGAGTACCACGACGGCGTGGGCAACGGGTATCAGAATACGGTCAACGGGACGCTGGCCTGGCGCAAGGCCGACAACTGGACGGCCTTTACCAACGGCTACCAGACCTGGGTGAGCGGCCCCTACGGCGTGCGGCAGCGGTTGAACACGCAGCGCTTCCCGTGGGAGGCCAACCGTGAGGGGCTGCCCATCCTCAACGACGGCACCACCAATCCCCTGCCCAACGTCTACTACGACGACCGCAGCAACGCCGAGGCGCTTATGCTGGCGTGGGTCAACGCCCTCAACCAGCGCCAGTACCTGCGCGCCTACGGCTACTGGGAACCCAACGCGGCGGGCCGGCCGTCGTTCGACCAGTTCCAGCAGGGCTACGCCAATACGGTGACGACGCAGATCACGCTGGGTCAGATCCAGGAGGGCGCGGCGGCCGGCAACTACTACAACGCCGTGCCGGTGGTCCTCACCTCGCAACTGCGGAACGGGACGGTGCAAACCTTTGTCGGCTGCTACACGCTGCACATGGCGAACCCTGGCTTCCAGACCGTGCCGTTCCAGTCGCTCGGCATTCAGTCCGCCGTCGTCGAGACGGTCGCGCCGGGCGTGGACCCTGGCCCGCGCCTGGCGACCATTTGCCCGCCGTCGGGTAGCGCGGTCCTCCCCCAGCCGTCGGCCGACCCTTCCGACATCAGCGCCCGGCACTACCTGGACGACCGCACCGACGCGGTGCAAGTTCTCCGCTCGCTGTTCAACGCGGTCAACCGCCGCGAGTACGGCCGCGCCTACGGGTACTGGGAGGCCAACGCGGTGGGGCTGCCGGGCTTCGAGCAGTTCCAGCAGGGCTACGCCAGCACCGAGTCGGTCCAGTTGACGACGGGGGCGGTGAGCGGCGACGTGGGCGCGGGCCAGACGTATTACAAAGTGCCGGTGACGGTGAGGGCGCAGACGACGGGCGGGCCGCAGACCTTTGTCGGCTGTTACCAGCTTCACCTGAGTAGCCCGTTCGCCCAGGCCACGCCGCCCTACCAGGGTATCGGTATTCGCGCCGGGAGCCTGCGCCAGGTCGCGGCCGGCGCCAACACAGCGGCCCTCATGGCCCAGGCGTGCCAGGGCGTGCCGTGATGAGACCTATTTGTAAAGGATAGCCGCTAAGCCCCCCATCCCCCGTCCCCTTCCCCCACCAGGGGGGAAGGGGGGTAGAAAGTTCCCCCTCTCCTCGCGTGGGAGAGGGGGCCAGGGGGTGAGGGAGGTTCGGCGGTGAGGTCTCTAGCCTGGCTCCTGGCGGACGAAGGCGCACAACCAGGCGACCAGGGCTTCGATGTCGCCCAGGTGGGCCGTCTCAAACGGAGTATGGGTGTAGCGGGCGGCGAAGGCGACCATGGCGGCGGGGATGTCGGCCTTCATGAGGCCGTCGGCGTCGCTGCCGAACGAGCCAAATATCGCGTGCTGGATGGGCACCTGGGCCGTCTCGGCGGCGCGTTCCAGGCCCCGCGTCAGGGCGTAGTCGTAGTGGACCCGCGAGTCCTTGTGGACCAGGACAGGACCGCCGCCTAACCGCAGCGGCATCATGTCGCTGTCCACGCCTGGGATGTCGCCCGCCAGCCCAATCTCCACCACAATCGCCGCGTCGAAGCGTTCCCGCGCCGCCAGGGCGTAGGCGCCGACGACGCCAATTTCCTCCTGGACCGTGGCGGCCAGCGTCAGGTTCCAGCGGCGCTCAGCGGCTGGGACGCGGCGCAAGACCTCGGTGATGACGGCCAGGGGCGCGCGGTCGTCCAGGGCCTTGCCCACGACGTGCGGGCCAAACTGGACGGTCGTGGCGTCCCACACCACCCGCGTGCCGGCGGTCACCCCCCGCGCCAGGAGTTCGTCGCGGGTCAGCCCCGTATCCACCCAGAAGTCCTTCCAGGTCAATTCGGTCGGCTCGGCCAGCGCGAGGTGCGCCACGTGGCCGGTGACGGCGGCGATGACGCCCGGCAGCGGGCC
>CAZFUK010000176.1:4227-9343 GCA_964522005.1 uncultured Anaerolineales bacterium
GCCACAGCCCTTCGACATGGTCGAGGACGGGGCCTTCTTGCCCAATCGGGCCGCTGAGTTCGCTCAGCGTCTTGATGAGTTCAAACATGCGGGCCTCTCATGCCTCTCATGCCTCTCACGCCTCTTATGCCTCTCATGCCTCTTATGAATCAAAGACGATGACCGAGCGCAGCGTCTCGCCGCGCTTCATCGCCTCGAACGCCTCCTCCGTCTCCTCCAGACGAATCGTGCGGGTGAGGATGCGGTCGAGGTTCAACTGCCCCTGACGGTACCACTGGGCCAACAGCGGGAAGTCCCGCGTCGGCAGGCAGTCGCCGTACCACGACACGCCCACGCGGCCGCCGAGGTCGAAAAAGCGTTGCAGGTCCAGGGTGAGCTTCGGCCCTGGCCCTGGCACGCCGATCATGATGCACGTGCCCGCCAGGTCGCGGCACCACAGCGCCTGGTCCCACGTCTCGGCGATGCCCACCGCCTCGAACGAGTAGTTCACGCCGTGGCCGCCGGTCAACGCCTTGATGCGCGCCACCGGGTCGCCCTCGCGCGGGTTGACGGTGTGCGTCGCGCCGAACTCCTTCGCCCACTCCAGCTTGCGCGGGTCCACATCCACCGCGATGATGGTCGTGGCGCCGGCCAGCTTCGCGCCCTGGATGACGCTATCGCCCACGCCGCCACAGCCGAAGACCGCCACACTCGTGCCAGGCCGCACACCCGCCGCGTAGAGCGCCGCGCCGACGCCGGTCATGACGCCACAGCCGATGAGCGACATCTGCGCGGCGGGCAGGGCGGGGTCGTAGGCGACGGCCTGGGCCGCGTGGACGAGGGTATGGGTGCAGAAGGTGCCGATGCCGAGGACGGGGTTGAGGAGGAGGCCATCCTGGGTGCGCATGCGCTTCTCGGCGTTGAGGCTGGCGGCGCACAGGTTGGGCTGACCGCTGCGGCAGAAGCGGCACGTCCCACACGGCGCGCGCCAGGCGAGGATGACGTGGTCGCCCACCTGGTGCTGGGTAACGCCCGGCCCGATGGCCTCGATGACCCCCGCCCCCTCGTGGCCCAGCAGGAAGGGGAAGCCCTCCGTGCCATAGGTGCCGCTTTTCACGCCCAGGTCAGTGTGGCACACGCCCGACGCCAGGATACGCACCAATACCTCGTTGGGGCCTGGGTCGTCAATGGTAAACTCTTCAATGGAAACCGGCTGTCCGGGTACACGCGCAATCGCTCCCACGGCTTGTGTCGGCACGGGCTGCTCCTTTATCGCGTCGTCTACAGGGTAGTTGTTCGGAAGGCAGGTCCAGGAGTATACATGGGCGGGTGCACTCACGCAAACGCCGGGGCCACCTCGTCCAGGAACAGGCGCAGGTCATCGGTGTCGGGGAAGCCGGCCAGCACGACCTGGAACATGGACACGCCCAGGTCGGCCAACGCGGCCAACTGGTCGCGGACGGCGGCCGGGTCGCCCTTGAGCATGTCGCCACCCAGGCTCTCGGCGCGCCGCAGGGCCGCGCTATGCGAGCGGTCCAGGACGATCCGGACGTTGACCGACTTGGGAATGCTGTCGTAGTCGCGGCCCTCGGCCTCGCAGTGCTGGCGCAGCACGGCCAGCTTGTGGCGCAGCTCGTCCGGCGGCCGCAGGACATCGTTCCACCAGTCGGCGTGGCGGGCGACGACGCGCAGGGTGCGCTGCTCCCCGCCGCCGCCAATCATAATCGGCGGGAGTGGGTCAGGGCGCGGCTCGCAGTAGGCGTCGGTGAGCGTGTAGTAGCGGCCCTGGAAATTGGCGGGCGACTGGGTCCACAGGGCGCGAATCACCTGGACGCCCTCTTCGAGCATGGCGACGCGCTGGCCCGCCGAGGGGTAGTCGTAGCCATAGGCGCGGTACTCCTCCTCGTGCCAGCCCGCGCCGTAGCCCAGGATGAGGCGCCCGCCGCTGAGCGTCTGAACTGTCGCCGCCATCTTCGCCAGCAGGGCGGGGTGGCGGAAGGAGTTGCTCATCACAATCGTGCCGAGCTTCACATCCGGGTAGCGCGCCGCGAGCCAGACGAGCATGGTCCAGCACTCCAGCCGGTAGCGCGTCCCGAACTGGAGGTGGTCGGGGATCCACAGCGACCCGAAGCCCTGGGCCGCCACATCCAGCACACGGTGCAGGTCGGCGGTAAAGTCGCGGGGGCGAATGGTCTCGAACTGACGCTCGCCGGCCGGCGGGCCATAGCCAAACTCGACGCGGGGGGTGCTAGCCATCGGCAGTTCCTCTCTTGGGTATACTTGACACTCGCTGGCAGCCGTGCCACAATCAGGCTCCGCTCACCTACCCTGTTGGCGGCCCAGCGTCTCTGTCAGCCCATCGTTCAAGCCCATGCGGAGGCCAACCATGTATCGTTCGATTCTCGTTCCCCTGGATGGCGAAGTAGCCAGTGAACACGCCCTGCCGGTCGCCCTGAGCATCGCCCGCCGCTGCGGCGCGGACATCACCCTGGCGACGGTCTACACGGGCAGCCCCAACGACATCAAGGCGCAGGAGCAGGCCCGCGTCTACCTGGACCGCCTCCTCCACTTGCTGCCCAAGGCGCCGGACGTCGCCTTCCAGCGCGCTCAACTGTGCGGGCCGGTGGCCGAGACGCTGGCCGAGTACGTCCGCGAGTGCGAGATGGACCTGGTGGTGATGACGTCCAACCCGCGCGGCCTGCTCTCCAAGCTCTGGAGCGGCAGCGTCACTGACCAGTTCGCGCGCCAGTCGCCCGCCCCGGTCCTGATTGTCCACCCGCGCGGCGACGACGCCGACTTCGAGCGGGACGTCGTCTTTGACCACATCCTGGTCAACGTGGACGGGCCAATGGGCAACGACGAGATTGTGGAGCCGACGCTGGCCCTGGCGGGCTTGATGGGCGCCGAGGTTACACTGCTGCGCGTGACGCCCAACCGGACCCAGCTCAACATCGGCTCGCCCGACATGCCGGTCTACTCCGAGCGCGACGACCAGTCGCTGGCCGAGGAGATGCGGGCCGAGGCCAAGGACTACCTCGAGGCGGTCGCTGAGCCGTTCCGCGCCCAGTCGCTCACGGTGCAGACCGAGGCGGTCATTGACGAGCCGGGCGACGAGGTGCTGGAATACTCGCAACGCCTGGGCGTGAAGCTCGTCGCCATGACGACACGGGGCCGCAGCGAGATGTCGCGCTGGCTGCTTGGCCGCGTCACCGACAAGGCCCTCCGCACGGCCGGCCTGGCCCTCCTGCTCTACCACGTCTAAGACGGTGGGGGCCGGGGCCAATCATAGTGGAGGACGAGGACCGCGTCAAGTGCTTCATGGGAGTGATAGACCAGACCTGACAGGTTCTAGAAACCTGTCAGGTCTGACCAGGAACGAGTTTCACGATGCCCCCTAGCCTCTCGCCTCAGGACTTTGTCGCCAAGTGGCGGCAGACCACGGTCAAAGAACGCTCCGGCTACCAGGAGCACTTCATTGACCTGTGCCGCCTCGTCGGCCACCCCACGCCCATTGAGGAAGACCCGACCGGCAGCCGCTTCGCCTTCGAGGCCGGCGCCGGCAAGCAGAAGGGCGGCCAGGGCTGGGCCGACGTCTGGAAACGCGGCTTTTTCGCCTGGGAGTATAAAGGCAAGCATGCCGACCTGGGCAAGGCGTACCAGCAGTTGCTCCAGTACCGCGAGTCGCTGGAGAACCCGCCGCTGCTCGTCGTGTCGGACATGGACCAGATCGTCGTCCATACCAACTTCACCAACACGGTCAAGCAGGTCTACACCCTGACGCTGGACGACTTGCTCACGCCCGAGGGCCAGCGCCGGCTGCGGGCCGTGTTCACCGCGCCCGAGGAGTTCCGCGCCCCCCAGACGCCCGAAGGCGTGACCCAGGAGGCGGCGCGGCAGTTCGCCCGCCTGGCCGACGCGCTGCGCCAGGGCGGGGCCGACGCCCACGCCGCCGCCCATTTCCTCATCCGCCTGCTGTTCTGCCTGTTCGCCGAGGACATTGACCTGCTGCCCCGCGACCTGTTCACCCGCCTGGTCCACAACCTGCGCGGCCGGCCGGAGCAGTTCGCCGCCTCGCTACGCCAACTCTTCGCGGCCATGGCGGCGGGCGGCGTGTTCGGGGCCGACCCCATCCGCCACTTCAACGGGGGGCTGTTCGACGACGACACCATCCTGACGCTGGACCGCGCCAGCCTGGACATCCTGGCCGGCATCACCGGGCTGGACTGGTCGAGCATCGAGCCGTCCATCTTCGGCACGCTGTTCGAGCGCAGTCTGGACCCCGACAAGCGCGCGCAGTTGGGGGCGCACTACACCAGCCGCGAGGACATCCTGCTCATTGTCGAGCCGGTGCTCATGGCCCCCCTGCGGCGGCGCTGGGCCGAGGTCCAGGTCCAGGCGCGCGACCTGGCCGCCCGCCGCGACAGCCTGATGGGCAAGAGCGATCCGACCAGCCGGGGGCAGCGGACGCGGCTAGAGAACGACTTGCGGACGCTGCTGCTCGGCTTCGACGCCGAGATTGTCGGGACACGGGTACTGGACCCGGCCTGCGGGTCGGGCAACTTCCTGTATGTCGCGCTGTTACAGTTGCTCGACCTGGAGAAGGAGGTCCGCACGTTTATGGGCGAGATTGGGCTGACGCCGTTCACGCCGGCCGTCTCGCCCGCCCAACTGTTCGGCATCGAGGTGGCCGAGTATGCCCACCAACTGGCCCAGGCCACGGTCTGGATTGGCTATATCCAGTGGTTCCACGACAACGGCTTCGGCGCGCCGAGTGAACCCATTCTCAAACCCCTGACGACGATCCAGCGCATGGACGCCATCCTGGCCTATGACGACCGGGGCCGCCCCGTCGAACCCGAGTGGCCCGCCGCTGACGTCATCATCGGCAACCCACCGTTCCTGGGCGGCAAGCGGTTGCGGTCAGAGCTAGGCGATCAGACCGTTGATGACCTGTTCAGGCTCTACGATGAACGTGTGCCGCGCGAGGCCGACCTGGTAACGTACTGGTTTGAGAAGGCGCGGGCGATGCTGGCACGCGAACAGGCCAAGCGAGTCGGCCTGCTCGCCACCAATTCCATCCGGGGTGGGGCGAACCGTCGTGTTCTGGAGCGCATCAAAGACACGGGCGACATCTTTA
>CAZFUK010000177.1:0-9337 GCA_964522005.1 uncultured Anaerolineales bacterium
CTGTCCGAGGAATTGGCCCGTGGCGCTGAAATATTGGATGCGGCTATTGTCGTCATCAGCAACGTAGATGAGTCCGCTGGCCGCGATGGCCACCTGACCCCAAGGGAAAAGGAACTGGCCTTGCCCACTCCCATAACTGCCCCATGCACGCACGAATTGTCCTGTCGCTGTGAACTGCTGAATCCGGCTATTGCTACTGTCAACCACATAAACATCACCAGAGGGGCCTATACCGATGCTGTGGGGGTTGGCAAACTGTCCTGGGCCACTGCCGGAGGCGCCCCACGACGCTAGTACTTGACCGTTAGCGGCTAAGCGTTGAATCCGGTTATAGCCAGTGTCAGCGGCATACACGGTTCCATCTGGCGCGACCGCGATGCCATAGGGATTTTGAAACTGGCCATAAGCTCTACTGCCGTATCCCCAGCCTAGCAAGAAGGCCCCTCCCCTGGTGAAGCGCTGGAGCCGATTACTCTCATTATCGACAATGTATACGCCTATCGCCCCAATCGCGATTCCGGTGGGTACTTCGAACTGCCCGGCCAAAGGCCCCGACGTCCCCCAAGCAAAAAGGAATTCGCCGGTCGCCGTGAAGCGTTGAATTCGGCAATTGCCGGAATCGGCAACATAGATTGTACCGTCGGGGCCAGCGCTGATGCCCTGCGGTCGACTGAACTGGCCCTCGCCGCCTCCGCTCGTTCCCCAAGCAGCCACGAATTGACCGCTTGGCGTAAATACCTGAATCCGGCTGTTGTCGGTGTCAAGGACATACACCCGCCCATCGCGGCCAGCCGCCAGGTCAAACGGGGTATTGAGCTGCCCCTCAGCTTCCCCGTAGCTACCCCATTGGCCGAGGAAGCTGCCCGCCGCGGTGAAACGTTGGATACGATGGTTGTAGGTATCAGCTACATACACGACTCCATCGTCACCGATGTCTAGGGCAAAGGGATAGTGTAGCTGACCAGCGTCAGAGCCGCTGTTTCCCCACTGGTTGAGGAACATCCCGGATGCACCGAAGACCTGGATGCGATGGTTGTAGGTATCGGCAACGAAGATCCGGCCGGTAGCGTCGACCGCAACGCCTCCCGGATTTTGGAACTGACCCGGGCCGCTACCCTGCCCCCCAAGGGTGGCCAGAAAATAGCCGTCAGCATCAAACTGCTGCAAGCGGTGATTGCCGGAGTCAGCTACCCACACCGTTCCATCCGGCGCGAGTGCCGCGGAGCGCGGATGCAGTAAGGAGCCTATATCTCCAGCTGTCTTGACGGCAAACTGGGGCTTGTCGAGCAAAGGTAGCAGCGTAGTGTTGAGCGGCATGGCCTGGCTGTCCAGGCCGGTGTTGACGGTGAGACGTTGTTGGGGCGTCCCGTTAAGATCAGTGAGATAGATTTCATCGTTGTGATCGCGGGTGGATGTCAGAAGCAGGTGGGCCCCGTCGGGGGCGAATTGAGGATTAGCGATAGTATCGGGGCCGAAGGTCAGCTGCGTCTGCCCTCGTCCATCTGTTCCAATCCGATGAAGCTGAGAGCCATAATCCGCGATATAGGCGATGTAATAGATAAAACGACCGTCGGGAGAGACGATGGGCTGCGTTCCCCATGCCAAGTCATCGGTATAGTTGATCAAGCCGGTGCCATCGATGTTGATACCGCGGATCACGAAATCCGAGTCGAACACTAGACGGCGGCTGTCAGGGAACCAGGAAGGCGCGCCCATGTAGGCGGCCAGATTGGTTACACGTCGCTTGTTCGTCCCGTCGGCGTTCATGACCCATAGCTGGTAGTGCGACTCGCCGGTCGCCAGGCGATGATAGGCGATGAGTCTACCGTCGGGCGAGAAACGCGGGATACCGTCGTCACCTGACTGATTGGTGAGATTGACCGCATTGTTGCCGTCGCGGTCGGTACACCAGATGTCCCAGTTGTCCGTGCGTTTGCTCTCGAAGCAGATACGCTGCCCGTCGGGCGATGCGGTCGGCCAGCCATCTTCGACCGCATCGCTGGTGATCTTCCGTGTCCCGACGCCCAGGTCGTAGCGATAGATGTCGCGCTGGCCATTGCGAACCGAGGCAAAGACGATTGAGGTGAGATAGGGCACAGCGGCTGGCGCTTCTGGCGTTTCAGCCGACGGCGGAACCTCGTCCTGGCCCCGCGAGGGGCTAGCATCGGCAAGAAGCAGCAAGCCAAGCAGAAGCACAGTGGTGACGCGAGAGGTGAGTGAGCGCATGCAACGTCTCCTGGCGCGATGATTACTTGGTCTTGATCTCAACAGTTCCCCAGTCATATTGGGAGCCCGCGCGCGATGTAATCTTGAGGATATATGTCGTGCGGCTCGCCGGGCAGACTCTGCTCGTCCGCACCTCCCCCGGGTATGTGCTGCCAAGACTTCCATTCGGCACAAGCTCTGAGGTTCGAGCATTCATGACTAGCATGGAGCTTACGCCTTCCACCCGCCACTTGAGGAGAGTGCATCGGCTCGCCGCGTCGGGACTATTCGGCTCAACCGTATCGTCGTCAGCCCAAAACTGAATGATTGAAGCCTGGGCAGGCGGCTCTAACGTCGCGGTCGGCGGCGCTATCGTCGGCGGCGCAACGGCGAGCGGCGCTAGGGTCGGCGGCGCTATCGTCGGCGGTGCGGCCTGGGCGGCGATGCGCACTAGCAGCGGTTCACCGAAGGCGTTGCCGTTGGCGTCGCGAAGCCGCCAGGAGCCGCCATAGGTACCGGGCGCGGCAGGCGCGCGCAGACCGTCCACAGTGACGATGTCCGTCTGGCCCGGATCCATGCGATAGTTGAAGCGGATGAGGGGCCTGGCCCCCATCTGGTCGCCACCCTCGTAAGCAACCTGATAATCCTCTACCCAGGGGCACGTCCCCGTGTTCTTGATACTCCATACCTTGGCAAAGGTCTGGCCGGCCGTTAGGGCGCCGTTGTCGGCGGGCCGGACATGGGCAACAACCTGCATATCGTTGCTGCAAGGGGGGAGCGGAGGTGGCTCCGCCACGGCAGCGGCCGCCGTCGGCTGGGTCGTTGGGGCAAGGGTCGGGCCCGTGGTCGCCGTACGCGTCGGGTCGGGGCGTGGGGTGGACGTAGGCGCGACCGTTGCGCTCGGCGCAACCGTCATGGTGGGCGGGCTGGTGGGCAGAGCTGTCGGGACGACAAAGGCGATGGGGATCGCGACCTCAGTCGGTCCGGCCGGGGGGGCGAACGCGGGAGCTAGAGCCTGCGAGCGGCTTGACGACCGTCCGGCGAGGAAGACACCACCCAGGATCACAATCGCCACGACGAGGGCCAGCGCCAGCCAGGGCCAACGCGCGCGGCCACCGCTGCCGGAGGTATCGGGCAGGGGCGTCCGCGGGCCAGGCGGGCGGCCGCTCCCGCTGCCGCCCTTGAGGACCGTCTGCGCGTCGCGGGCGACTAGGGGCGGGACAGGGGCCACCACCCCGGTCGCCGTGCCAGCGACGGCCGCCAGCCGAGCCGCAAACTGCCCATTCGTGGCGTACCGCTCGCCGGGCGTTTTCGCCAACGCCTTGCCCAGCACGGCCTCGTATTCGGAGGCCAGATTCGGGTTGAAGTGCCGGAGGGGGGGCGGCGGCGTGTAGACCTGGTTGTGAAGGATGACGACGCTCGTATCGCCCTGGAAAGGCGTCACACCCGCTAGCATCTCGTAGGTGACGATAGCCAGGCTGTACTGGTCGCTGGCGGCGGTCGCTTCTTTGCCAAGAACCTGTTCTGGACTCATGTAGGCGGGCGTTCCGAGGAGAGTGCCGGTCTGGGTCAGATGCGTGCTTTCCAGCGCGCGGGCCACGCCGAAGTCGGTGAGGGTGATGTGGTTGTTCGTCCCGACCATGACGTTGCCCGGCTTGATGTCGCGGTGAATGATGCCCTGCGCGTGGGCGTGGTCGAGGGCCGCCGCTACCTGCGAGATGATGGCCGCTACGTAGGGCGGCGGCAGGGGCCGTCCCTTCTGCATCAGCGCGGACAGGGGGTGGCCCGCGATATACTCCATAGCCAGGAAGGGGCGCTCCTGGTACTTACCCACGTCGTAGATGACGACGATGTTCGGGTGTTTCAGCCTTGCTACCGCCCGCGCCTCGGCCATGAAGCGGTCTACGAACTGCGGGTCCCACGCCAGATGAGGGGCCATGAGCTTGAGCGCGACGTCGCGGTCGAGCACCGTGTCGCGGACGCGGTAGACGACGGCCATGCCGCCGCGTCCGATCTCGGACACTACTGAGTACTTGCCGATTGCCTGACCGATCAAGCTGCTCATAGGAAACCCTCTTCGTCCAATGGGACGGTAGAGTGGATGGAGCTAGAGAAGGCCGGCCGACATCATCTGCGAGATGGAAGCTCCTCTACCAGCCGAGCGCAACTCGCGCCTGGCGAACCAGCGTCTGCACCAGGTTGATCGGCCGCACCTGGCGCATATTGGTAGCGATGGGTTGCGCCAGCCCGACCAGCTCGTTCCGCTCGTTGAGAATCGCGCCGCCCGCGTAGCCGAGGTTCGCCAGGTCGCGATCCGTCTCGATCCATTGCCGCGTGCCGCCTGGCCACACAGCAAAGCGCGCCACGGCGGTATCCTGCACCCTGGGAATCTCGCCAAACACGGGAGCGAGTGACGCGGTGTAGTAGCCGACGGCGCGCAGCCGCTCACCCTGGCCGACGAGATCGGAGTTGCCTAGCGTTAGAGCGGGCAGGTCGAGGGGGCCTTTCAGCGGCTCGCCGCTGAGCTGGCCGGTGAGGGCCAGCACGGCCAGGTCCAGGTCAGGGTCGGCGGCCACGACGCGGCTGGCGAACCACGTGGCAGGCGGGACTTCGGGGCGGCTGGTGACACCGACGCTGGGCGCAACGCTGCCGGCAAGCTGATGATGGGTTGTCAGAATCAGCCCGCGCGCATCGACGATGACGCCCGAGGTGGAACCGGCGGGACCGCCTACGGCAACCACGCCTGCCAGTGGCGGCGCGGAGCGACGCGGCCAGAGCACGCCCACCAGCACGAGGAGTAGAGCCAGGGCGGCCAGCCCGCCCAATAGCCAGGGAAGAGCGTTGCGCGACGAGGCCCCAGTGCCGGCGGACGTCGTTACCTCATCGGGTGCCCAGACTGCGCCGTCCTGATAGGTTAGGGTGGCCTCACCCAGGCGAATCTGATCGCCAACCTGGAGAATGTGCTGCTGAATCTTCTGGCCGTTGACTTGTGTCCCGTTCTGGCTGTCCAGGTCGACCAGGGTGACGACCGGCCCGCTGCGCCTGAACTCAGCGTGGCGGCGGGAGACCTGCCTGTCGTAGGCCAGTATCATGTCATTGTCCGGCCCACGGCCAATGGCGGTGGTGGGCTTCGTGAGCGGAATGAGTCGGCCCATGATTGCCTCTCCTTCACAGATTCCGGGGCTCGCCCCAAAAGACTCTCGGTCAATATACCTTGAACCAGGTAGACAGGCCTGCCATGATGCCGGCGACGCCCGCCACGCCACCAGCGATACCGGCCGCCTTGCCCCACAACGGTGTCCTCGCCGGGGGCGTTGTGACCCACTCCGCTGGTGGCGACGGGCTGGCCGCAGCGCGCCTGACAGTGTCCCATGGCTCGTAGCGAATCACGAGCGCCGTCGCATTGTCGGGACCGCCACCTCGGTTCGCCAGGTCGACCAACTCATGGGCAGCGGCAGGCGGTGGCAGCCCTTGTAAGGCCTGCCGAATCTCAGTCCCGGCCACCGTCTCGACGACGCCGTCCGAGCACAGCAGCAATGTGTCGCCACTTCGCAGCCGCACTCGGAACAGGTCCACCGCGACCCTCGAGCCCAGGCCCAGGGCACGGGTGATGGCCTTGCGCCACGGGTGACGGCGCGCCTCGGCCGGCGTCAGCAGGCCCGCGGTGACTGCCTCGGCAACCCACGAGTGGTCGCGGGTAATCGGCCACAGTACGCCGTACCGCAGCATGTAGGCACGGCTGTCACCCACGTTGCCGATCACGGCTTCGCCGCCCCGCACGACGATCGCCACCATCGTCGTGCTCAAGCCCGCGTAGTCAGGGTAGAGATGCCCTAGGGTGTAGAGGTCCAGGTTGGCTCGGTAGAAGGCTTCACTGAGCGCATCGTTCGGGGCCACGGCCGGGGCATGATAGTAGGTATTAAGGACAACCCGGAGGGCGCGCTGGCTGGCAACGTCTCCCATGCCGCGCCCTCCGACCCCGTCGGCCACGGCGAAGAAGTAGCCCTTCGCCGTCTGCCACCGTGAGTCGATGGGCACGTACGCGACGCAGGCATCCTCGTTGCGCCGCCGCACCCGACCCGGATGGCTTACCTGTCCGACCTGCAGCTCATCTGGTCGCATCCTTACGCCTCCCTCTGCCTAGCGGGGTGTCGAAGTCGCCCGGGGCCGACCACTGCCGCCGCCACCGCCACCCCCGCACTCTCCGCCGGTCCACGTCATCTGCGCTATGTTGCTGCGCGGACCGCTGTCCTGTTTGGTGGCGCGGTCGATAACGACTACCTGCCAACGGTACACCTCCTCACCGGCGTCGGGACACCAGACCCACGCCGTCTGATCCACGTTGGTCTTGCCGAGCTGGGGCGTACAGCCGCCACCCTTGCACACCCTGACGTCGTAGGTCTGGCCCGGCGCCAGGCCCACGCTGGCCGTCCACGTGAATTGCACCATATCCTGGGTTGTGCTCCCCGACGGCGGCGCAAGCAGCATGATGGCAGCAACGGGCGCAGGCGTCTCGGTGGGAGCCGGTACCGGGCTGGGGGCAAGTGTGGGCGTAGGGCGCACGACTGTCGGCGGTGGCGGCGGCGGCACATCTGTCGGCGGCTCCGGCGCGGTGGCCGTTGGCGCGAGTATCGCCGGTTGGGTCGCGACGGCCGGGGGCAGCGCAGCGGGCGGCTGGACTGTCACCGCCACCAGCGCGGACCGAACCGTCACCGAGGCGAATGGCGTCAGGCTGGGGATCGCGGCGCGGGGCGGCGTGGGCGTCTGGGTTGGCTGGGCGACGGCTGGCGCCGGGAATAGTGAACCACCCACGGTAGCGACGATAGGCGTGCCAGCTCCAGCGGGCGCACTGGCGCCCGCCGAGGTGTTGGCCGCACGCCAGAATAGACCCGCCAGAAGTAGTGTCACGGCCAGGGCCAGGATGCCCATTCCCACTTTCTGCGCCGTCGAGGGGGTGGCCGGCGGCTCCAGCGCCACGCCTTCAGGTCGCAGCATGCGGGTGACGGGGTCGGCGTTGGGCTTGAGGGCGGTCGCACTCTCGCCTTCGTGGAGCAGCTGCCGCACTTGAGCCGCCATGTCGCCCGCACGGCTGAAGCGCTGGCGCGCCTTCTTCGCCAGCGCCTGATTGACGATGTGGTCCAGGGCGCTGGGCAGCGTCTGCACCAGGCCTGACGGTGGGCGAACCGGGTTGTGGATGATCTGATAGAGTACGGCGTGGGCATTCTCGCCGCTGAAGGGGCGCTGGCCGGTCAGCATCTCGTACAGCACCACACCCAGCGCCCAGATGTCGGCGCGCTTATCGACCGGCTCGCCCTGGGCCTGCTCGGGACTCATGTACTCCGGTGTGCCGACCAGCATGCCCGCGATGGTCTGGGAGGCTTGATCAGCGGCGCGGGCGATGCCGAAGTCGGTGAGCCTGGCGTGGCCCTGCCCATTGAAGAGGATGTTGGACGGCTTCACATCGCGGTGGACGATGCCTTGGTCGTGGGCGTAGTCCAGGGCGGCGGCGATGTCGGACGCAACGCGCGCCGCGGTGTCGATGTCGAAGCGACGCTCCTGGCGCAGCCGCGTGGTGAGCGAGCCTGCGCCCAGGTACTCCATGGCGATGTAGCGGTAGCCGTCGGCCTCACCGGTCTCGTAGGTCTCGACGATACAGGGGTGACGTAGGGCGATGGCGCGATGGGCCTCCTCGCTGAAGCGCCTCACGAACTCCTGGTCGTGCTCCCAGTAGGGCGGCAGCACCTTGAGGGCCACCTCGCGGTCGCTGCGGGTGTCGAGGCCACGATAGACGACGGCCATGCCTCCCCGCCCGATCTCGGCCAGGATGCGATACGGCCCCAGCATGCGGCCCACCAGCGAACTCATCGAACTCTCCTATGGCTTGCTACCAATCGGCCCTTCACGATTCGGGTTCGGCCTCACTTCTTCGGTGGAACTACCCAGCGAATCGCTTCACCTCGTGCTTCGTCGCTGAGTTCCTGTTCGAGCTTCCCGTCAGTGCCACGGATTACCGCAACGCTCCAATACACCCATGTCTCGCCCTTGTGATGATTAAGGAGCCAGCTCGCCAAGTCGAACTGGCAGTTTTGCATCCATGCAATCCCGTTATGAGACTGGCCGCCGATCCAGACGCGGAGATCGAAGTGCTCGTTTGGCCCTAGCGGGCCACACTGACCTGGCCCTGGCCAGTCCCACTTCAGGATGACCTGCACGTTCTCGCGATTCTGTCCGACTTCGGGGAGAATGTTCGCGCGGTATAGGAGAGGACTTGGGTACTTGGCAAGGGGCAAGCCAGGCGCAGGCATTGGGGTTGCTGCGGGCCGCTCAGCAGGCACTGGAGGAAGGGCGGGCGCTCCGATGGTCGGCGCGATCATTGGCGCCGTCTGGGCCACGATCCGCACCAGGAGCGACTCGCCGAAGGCGTTGCCGTTGGCGTCGCGAAGCCGCCAGGAGCCGCTATAGGTACCCGGCGTGGTCGGTGCGCGCAAGCCGTCCACAGTGACAATGTCCGTCTGCCCCGGCTCCATGTGGTAGTTGAAGCGGATGACAGGTTTAGCTCCCATCTGGTCGCCGCCCTCGTAGGCCACCTGGAAGTCCTCGACCCACGGGCAGCTGCCGGTGTTCTTGATGCTCCACGCTTTGGCGAAGGTCTGGCCGGCCGTCAGGGGGCCGTTGTCGGCGGGCCGGACATGGGCAACAACCTGCATGTCATTCGTGCAGGCAACGACGGGCGGAGGTGCCGTGCTTGACGGCTCTACGGTTGCGGTCGGCGGGTGCGCCTCGGTTGGCGCGGGCATGGTGGCTGTCGCAGGCACAGCGGTAGGCGTCACGATGGTAAGGCCGTCGAGGCTGCCCGCTCCATCGACGAGGCGCACCGCCACCCAACCCTGCTGCTGCTTGGGTGTGGTGACGTACAGCCACTGCCCGTCGGCGCTACGGCCACGGAGGGTGAGCTTCTCACCCCGGTCGAGGGTGCCGAGGGGAACGTTGCGGGCGCTGGGGTCGGGGCGCAGGTTGACGTTGTCGGCGTTCACGGTGGCGTCGACAGACACGCTCGCCGACGGGGCGGGAGTGGCGGACATGGCCGCCCGCGTCAAAGCCAGGGTCGGGGTGTCAGTCGGCGTTGTGGGCG
>CAZFUK010000178.1:0-9282 GCA_964522005.1 uncultured Anaerolineales bacterium
CCACAACATCGTGCGCGCCGTCCAGTACGCCGCCGAGAAGATGAAGGTGAACGCGTAGCGACGGCCGACCGCCGACCGCTGACCGCCGACCGCCGACCGCCTCTCTCGCCGTCCGCCGTCCGCCGTCCGCGGTCCACTGACTAGAGCAGGAGATAGTCAATGGCGACCCAGATGATTGGCGCGAGCATCAAACGAGTTGAAGACCCCCGCTTTATCACGGGCAAGGGCCTGTACACCGACGACATCCAACTGCCCGGCATGACCTATGCCGTCTTCGTCCGCAGCCCCTACGCCCATGCCCAAATCACCCGACTTGACATCACTAAGGCGCGGGCTATGCCCGGTGTCGTGGCGATCTACACCGGCGAGGACATGCAGAAGGCCGGCATCGGCGGCCCCATTTGTGGCTGGTCGCTGCCCGGTCTCAAGAACCCGCCCCACCCGCCCATGGCCGTGGACCGCGTGCGCTACGTGGGTGAGCCAATCGCGGTCATCCTGGCGAGCGACCCGTACACCGCCCAGGATGCCGCCGAAGCCGTCGAGGTGGACTACGACGCCCTACCCGCCGTGGCCGACCCCAAGCAGGCGCACAACGGGCCGACCATCCACGAGGAAGCGCCCGACAACGTCGCCTTCGACTGGTCCATTGGCGACCAGGCCAAGACCGACGCGGCCTTCGCCGGCGCGCACAAGACGGTGCGCCTGGAGCTGGTCAACAACCGCCTGATTCCCAACGCCCTCGAACCGCGCGCCGCCGCCGCCCGCCTGGAGCCAAACGGCGACATCACCCTGTGGGTCACCTCCCAGAACCCGCACATCCACCGCCTGCTCATGGCGGCGTTTATGCTCAACATTCCGGAGCAGAAGTTCCGCGTCATCGCGCCCGATGTCGGCGGCGGCTTCGGCTCCAAGATCTTCATCTACTCGGAGGAAGTGGTGGTCGTCTGGGCGGCCATGCAGAGCAAGCGGCCCGTCAAGTGGACCTCCACCCGCCGCGAGAGCTACATCGCCGATGCCCACGGCCGCGACCACTACAGCGAGGCCGAAATGGCCTTCGACGCCGACGGCCACATCACCGGCCTGCGCGTCAAGACCTGGGCCGGCCTGGGCGCCTACCTCTCGCTCTTCGCCACCGCCGTCCCCACCTATCTGTACGGCACGCTCCTGTCGGGCCAGTATCCCATTCCGGCCATCTACTGCAACACCCTGGGCATGTTCACCAACACCGTCATGGTGGACGCCTATCGCGGCGCGGGCCGGCCCGAGGCCACCTATGTCGTGGAGCGGCTGGTGGACCTGGGCGCGTATGAACTGGGCCTGGACCCGGCCGAAATTCGCCGCCGCAACCTGATTCCGCCCGACCAGTTCCCGTTCCAGACCCAGGTCGCCCTCCAGTACGACAGCGGCAACTACGCGGCGACGCTGGATAAGGCGCTGGAGAAGCTGGGCTATGGCGACTTGCGCGCCGAGCAGGAAGCGGCGCGCCAGCAGGGCCGCTACATCGGCATCGGCTTCTCCACAGCCATCGAAGCCTGCGGCCTGGCTCCCTCCGCCGTCGTCGGTTCACTGGGCGCGGGCGCGGGCCAGTGGGAGAGCGCGCTCGTGCGCGTCCACCCGACGGGCAAGATCTCGGTCCAGACCGGCTCGCACAGTCACGGCCAGGGCCACGAGACGACCTTCGCCCAGATCGTCGCCGACGGCCTGGGCGTGGCGGTCGAGGATGTCGCCATCCAGCACGGCGACACCAGCACCTCGCCCTTTGGTTGGGGCACCTACGGCAGCCGCTCGGCGGCGGTGGGCGGCACGGCCATCGCGCTGAGCGTCCAGAAGCTGGTGGACAAGATCAAGCGCATCGCCGCGCATATGCTCGAAGCCGCGCCGGAAGACATGGAGTATGTGGACGGACGGGCGCAGGTCAAGGGCGCGCCCGACCGCTTCAAGACCTTTGGCGAGGTCGCCCTCATGGCCCACCTGGCCCACGTCTTCCCCAAGGACCTGGAGCCGGGCCTGGAAGCCACGACCTTCTTCGACCCGAGCAACTTCACCTTCCCGTTCTGCGCCCACATCGCGGTCGTGGAAGTGGACCCCGCCACGGGGCACGTGGACGTCAAGCGCTACGTGGCGGTGGACGACATCGGGAACATCATCAACCCCATGATCGCGGACGGCCAGTTGCACGGCGGCATCGCCCAGGGCATCGGCCAGGCGCTCTACGAGAACGCCGTCTTCGATGAGAACGGCCAGCTTGTGTCAGGCTCGATGATGGACTATGCCCTGCCCCGCGCCCGCAATCTACCCATGATCGAGACCGACAAGACGGTCACGCCCGCGCCGCAGAACGTGCTGGGCGTCAAGGGCGTCGGCGAAATCGGCGCCATCGCCTCGCCCGCCGCCGTCGCCAACGCCGTCGTGGACGCCCTGCGCCCCTTCGGCATCACGCACATCAACATGCCCATCACCGCCGAGCGCGTCTACCAGGCGATCAACGCTAATCAGTAATGCGTATTTCGTAGTGCGTATTCCGTAACTCAGCCAGAAATACGAAATACGCACTACGCACTACGGAGGACTCATGTACCCAGCCAAATTCAGCTATGTGCGGGCCAACTCCATTCAGGAGGCCGTGGCCCTCGCCTCCCAGCACGACGACGCCAAGTTTATCGCGGGCGGCCACAGCCTGCTACCCCTCATGAAGCTGCGCCTGGCGACGCCCGCCACGCTCATTGACATTGGCCGCCTGCCTGAGTTGCGCGGCATCCGCCGCGAGGGCAACGGCGTGACCATCGGCGCCCTCACCACCCACGACGAAGTCGCCACCTCGGCCGAGGTCCAGTCCACCGTGCCCGCCCTGGCCGAGGCCGCCGCTCACATTGGCGACCAGCAGGTGCGCAACCGGGGCACCGTCGGCGGCAACATCGCCCACGGCGACCCGGCCAGCGACCTGCCCACCGTGTTCGTCGCCCTCGACGCCGAGATTCGGATTCAGGGGCCGAACGGCCAGCGCACGGCCAGCGCCGCCGACTTCTTCCTGGATATTCTGACCACCGACCTCCAGCCGGGCGAGATCATCACCGAGATCCATGTGCCCGCCGCGCCCAGGTCGGCCTATGTCAAGTTCGAGAACCCGGCCTCGGGCTACGCCATGATTGGCGTGTGCGCGGCGGTAAGCGACGGCGGGGCGAAGGTGGCGCTGGGCGGCGCGCTGGCGAAGCCGGCCCGCCTGGTGGACGTGGAGAAGGAAGTGGCGGGCGGCAAGTCGGCCACCGACGCCGCGCAGAGCACGGCCAACCGCATCGGCGAGGACGACTGGATGGGCGACATCCACGCCTCACGCGAGTACCGCCGGGCCGTTGCCCCGACCTTCGTCGAGCGCGCGCTCAGCCAGGCCATGAGCCGCTAGCAGCTGTAATAGACAGAATTAACAGAATTTGCGGAAACATCATTATGTAAATTCTGTTAATTCTGTCATAGAGTCTTTAGACGGGGACTTTTACCCTCCCGCTGGTTCGGTCGAGCCGGCGGGAGGGTGTGCGTTAGAGGACCGCTTCGAGCGCGGTGAGCAGCTTCTCCACATCCTGGAGGGAGTTGTAGGCCTGGACCGAAATGCGGAGGAACTCGCGCCCCTGCCAGCGGATCTGGGGAATCTCGATGCGATGCTCGTCCCACAGCCGCGTGCCAAGCTTGTCCAGCGTCCCATGAGGGAGTGGCAGCACGCACATCTGCCCAAACCAGTCCTCTGGACAGATGGGTTCCATTCCGGTCAGGTCGGCGGCCCGGTCGCGCGCCCAGGCCGCCAGGCGGTGGCACTCCGACCGGACCGCCGGCCAGTCGTGCTGCCGTTGGAACTCAATCGCCGCCGGCACGCTCAGATACGCCGAGGGATCGTCGGTGCCGACCCAGCCGAACCAATCCTGGAACTCCGAGTCGCCTGGCATCTCGCTTTGCCAGCCCCAGCTGACGACCAGGGGTTGCAGGAGCGGCTGCACGGCCGGTCGGGCGTACAGGAAGCCCGCCCCTTTAGGGCTGCTGAGCCACTTGTGGCAGTTCGCCAGGTAGAAGTCAGCCCCCAGGTCGTCGAGCTGGATGTCAATCTGCCCGGGCGCGTGCGCCGCGTCAATCACCGTCAGGATGCCCGCCGCCCGCGCCCGCCGACACACCTCCGCCACCGGGAAGATCAGCGCCGTCGCGGACGTGATGTGGCTGATGAAGATGACGCGCGTGCGCTCGGTCACGCCGGCCCAGAGTTGCTCGACAAACTCGTCTACGCCTGTAATGGGCAAGGCGATGGGCTGGTTGATGTAGCGCGCCCCCCGCCTGGCGCAGTTGAAGCGCCAGGCTCGGTCCGACGCCCCATACTCGTGATTGGTCGCCAGAACCTCGTCGCCCGGCTGAAGGTCCAGGGAGCGCGCCACGATGTTGACGGCGAATGTGATATTGGGCACGTAGACCAGGTCATCGGGGCGGGTGTGGAGATACGCCGCCAGGGGCGCCCTGGCCTCGCGGAGCAAATCGCGGATGCGGCGGCCCAGGAACTCGACCGGCTCAGCCTCCAGCTCGCGCTGCCAGGCCTGGTAGCGCTCGAACACCGGCCGGGGCGTCGCGCCGAAGCTGCCATGATTGAGGAAGGTGACGTCGGGCCGCAGGAGGAACTGGTCGCCCACGCCCGGCCAGGGTAAATTGAACCTCGTCTCCGCGACCGCCCTCTCCCCAGGTGCCATATTCACCCCCAAGACTATTTATGTCAATACACAGAAGAGTATTCGCCAGGCTCAAGGCGCGGCACACGCGATTATAGCCAGGGCCGACCCTCCGCGCCAGTTGGCGCCGACCCCATCCCAATCTTCTCCACATGAGTTCTTCATACTGTCTGAATATGGCCCTGCTATACTCCGTTCTAGATCGGCCGATCAAGCAGACCTACCACAGATGTGGAGACAACACCGGAGTGTAGAAAGGTAACAAGGTAACAAGTATGAAGCGTGTAACACGAGTTGTTTTCGCCGGCGTCGTCGCGCTGGCCCTGCTGGCCGCCCTCTTCGGCGCCAGCGCCGTCGGCAACGTGGCCCTGGCCCAGGGGCCGACCACGACCCCGACCGCCCCGGGCGCGCCCCCCGCGCCCCCGACCAACGCCCTGGAGCAGACCTTCTGGCAGTCGCTGGCGAACCGCCTCGGCGTGACCATTGACCGCCTGACCCAGGCCGTCAAGGACGCCGCCAAGGACACCATCGCCAGCGCCCTCCAAGGGGGCAGCCTCACCCAGCAGCAGGCCGACGCGCTGAACCAGCGCGCGGACCAGTGGCAGCCTGGCCAGGGTCTCCCCCTCGGCGGTAAGGGTGGCCGTGGTGGTCACGGCGGCGGCGAGCGCGGCGGTCCCGGTGGCCCCGGCAGCCTCGACGCGGCGGCCAAGGCGCTCGGCATGACGTCGGCGGACCTGATGACCGAGTTGCAGAGCGGCAAGACCCTGGCCGACGTGGCCCAGGCGAAGGGCGTCAGCCAGGACGCGGTCAAGCAGGCTATTGTGGCGGCGGAGAAGGCGGAGATTGACGCGGCGGTGACGGCCGGCCGGCTGACGGTGGACCAGGCGACGCAGATGAAGGCGCAGCTTGACCAGCGCGCGGCGAGCCTGGACCTGAACAACCTGCTGCGCGGCCATGGCTTCGAGGGCGGCCCTCGCCCCTTCGGCCCGGGTCGGGCGCCGGGTCAGGCCCCGCAGGCCCCCGCGACCCCGTCCGGCGGCAGCGGCGCCTAACTGCATAGACGGCGGAGTCGAGTCCCACTCCCTCTCTCCCGCAGGGGAGAGAGGGAGTTTGCCTTAACTCTCTAGGGTTATGTTAACAGATAAAAGAGGTAAGATTATGAACAAAGCGCAATCTTCAAACCGTTCGACGACCATCAGCGTCGTTGTCCTCTCCGCCCTGGTGGTACTGGCCGCCGCCGTCATGGCGGCGTTCATCTCGCCGGTGGACTTACCCAGCCTGTTCGCCTCGCTGGCCGACCCGGCGCAGCATGGCTACTGGTACCTGTCGCGCGGGTCAGGCATCGCGGGCTACCTGATTATCTGGCTGTCCACGGCCCTGGGGCTGATGGTGACCAACAAGCTGGCGCGGCTGTGGCCGGGCGGCCCCACGACGGTGGACCTGCACGAGTTTACCGGCCTGTTGGGGATGGCGTTCTCGGTATTTCACGTGCTGATTCTGCTGGGCGACCGTTACATCGGCTACACGCTGGGGCAACTGCTCATCCCCTTCGCCAGCGCCGACTACCGTCCGCTGTGGATTGGGTTGGGGCAAGTCGGGCTGTATCTGGGCATACCGGTCACGTTCGCCTTCTATGTGCGGCAGCACATCGGGCAGGTGTGGCGTACGCTGCACTATGGCAGCTTCGCGATGTTCGCCCTGCTGGCGCTGCACGGTCTGATGTCGGGGACGGACAGCGCCCAGCCCGCCATCCAGGCCATGTATTGGGTGACCTCGGCGTCCGTCGTCGGGTTGACGATCTATCGGGTCTGGGTGTCTCGAAAGCAAGCGGCCAAGTCGCCAGGGCGGGCCGAGGCGTAGGGGTCCCCCTGTTATGCCGGGTTGCGTCATTTCTCAAACACGACTACAATTGGCCCACAACGTCGGTCACACCCCTTGACTCTCACGCCGACGTTGGGAGGGGTTATGAGTAGCAGTGTATGGGATGAAACCTGGGCCGTCGCGCGGACAGCCGAGGAGCTGGACGAGGCTGTCCAGAAGATTGGGCGCGAGATTTCCCTGGACTATGTCGGGCGTCAGCCGTTGCTCTTGCTGACCACGGCGCGGCTGTCGTCGGTGCTGTACTTCTTTGGCGCGCTCGGCCGCGCCATTAACCCCGCCATCACCTTCGATATGGGGTTGGTGGACATTGTCGAGACAAGCGGCCAACGCCAGTTGGTGTATCTGGATGGCGTCGAGAAGCAAGTACCGGGCGCGCATGTCATCATCGCCCGGCCCCTCATGACCACGGGCGAGACGATGGCCTTCATGAAAGAGGAAATCGCCAGGGCGGGCGCCAAGTCGGTCAAGACGTGCGTGCTGCTGAACAAGACGTGGCGGCAGTCCGTTATTCATCCCGACTACGTCGGCTTCTATGTCACGTCTTCGGTCTTCCTGGCGGGCTACGGCTTCGACGATGGCACGGGCCGGGGGCGCTTGCTCGATCACCTGGTCAAGAGCGCGGGGCCGAAGTAGCGGGCAGGGGCTAAGTGGACGGGGAAAAGAGAAACTAGAGGCTGGCTACCAGCTCTCTAGTTTTTTTTGCCTTGAAATCGCTCCTGACATAGGGGTGTCACTCGGGTGTGAGATACTGAGACTGGGCCGAACGAGAGGCCCGACCACTCAAGCGACCCGGCCAAGTGACTCAGAAAGGATAGCCCCCATGTTGAAGAGCCTGGACTTTGTGATGCTGCATGTGCCCAACGTCGAGACGGCCCGCGCCTTCTACACCCAGAAGCTCGGCTTTGGCATCGCCGACGAGAACCCCGCCTTCGTCCAGTTCGAGCGCGCCAACGGCGGCGCGATTCTCGCCGTCCAGCAGAGCGAGACGGCCCAGCCCTACGACGGTATCGAGTTGTGGTGGGACGTGACGGATGCCGACGCGACCTATGCCGACCTGACAGGCAAGGGCGTGACCGCGCTCATGCCGCCGACGGACATGCCGTTTGGCCGCGCCTTTATCCTCCAGGACCCCTTCGGCCACAAGCTCCACTTCTTCGCGCCGAGGCAGGGGTAGCATGAAGTATTGAGTGAACAGATCGGGGCCGAGGACTTCGAGCGAATCGCGCAGGCGCTTCAAACGCCTGGCTGAGGGGAGGCGTAGCGCGCCACAATGGCCCGGCCGGCGTCCAGCAGCGCCTGCCGGGCCGCCTCGGGGGCCAGGACCTGGGCCTGGGCGCCCCAACTCAGCAGCCAGGGCATCAACTCCTCAAGCCCACGCGGACGGAAAACCATCACGACGCCGTCCGCGTGGGCTTCCTCGCGGACCAGGGAGTAGGGCGGGGGCTCGCGTGCCCAGCGGGCGGCCTGGGCGGTCAACAGCACCTGGACCTCGTCGGAGCCATACTCAACGGTGTGCCGACGGCGCAGGCTGAAGTCCTGCCGCCGCTGGAAGCGCTGGCCGGTGGGGCGGGCGTCGAGCATGCGGTCCAGGCGGAAGGCGCGCATGTCCTGGCGCACGCGGCAGTAGGCGGCCAGCATCCAGACGCCGCTGAAGTTGACCAGGCCGTGCGGTTCAATGTCGCGCTCGGCCGGCTCGCCGTGGCGGGCCTGGTAGACCAGGTGGACGACTTCCTGGCCCAGCACGGCGCGGCGGAGCAGGGCCAGCCGATCCGCGTCCTCTGGCCGCACCACCTGGCGATTGACAAAGCGGAACGAGTCCTGGAGGAATTCAACTTCACACTGGGTCGTCTCGGGCAGGAGCTTCTGAATCTTCTTGCGGGCGGTGTCAATCGCCTGCTGGTAGGGGGCGTCCACCTGCTCGTGGACGAAGTTGGCGCCCAGCAGCAACATGCCGGCTTCGTCGGCGGTGAGCATGACGGGCGGCAGGAAGTAGCCTTCGGCCAGCGAGTAGCCGTAGCCGGGCGTCGCCACGACCGGCACGCCCGCCTCGCACAGCGCCTCGATGTCGCGGTAGACGGTGCGCACGCTGACTTCGAACTGGGCGGCCAGGTCTTCGGCGCGCGTATAGCGGTGGGCGCGGAGTTCGAGGGTGATGGCGAGCAGGCGGTCGGTGCGGTTCATGGCGTGGCAGGGGCGTCAAACTCGACACGGTCATACACTTCGACCAGCGGAAGCCGGCACGCAATGGAGAGCAGGTCCACGACGGCGTCGGGATGGCTGAACTCGGTCAGCGTCCAGTCGCCGTTGGGCTGCCGCACATAGCGTTCGAGCAGGGGCTTGTCCTGGGCGACCAGGAGGTACTCCTGGAGCGAGGCGATACTCCGGTACCCCCCAAACTTGGCGCCTCGATCATACGCCTCCGTGCTGTCGGAGAGGACTTCGACGATAAGCGTGGGGTTCAGCAGAATATCGTGGTGGAAGTCGGCCAACTGGGGACCGCCGCAGACGACGGTGGCGTCGGGGAAGACATAGTTGCCGGTCGCAGGAACGAAGACACGCATGTCGCTGGGAAAGACCTCGCACGGACTGCCTTTGAGCTGCTGCCGTATCTCGCTCGTGACATTAATCACAATTCTATTGTGAGCTGTGCTCGCGCCCGCCATGGCGACGATTTCGCCATCAATATACTCGCTCTTGGTGGACG
>CAZFUK010000179.1:0-9259 GCA_964522005.1 uncultured Anaerolineales bacterium
CCGCCCGGCCCCAGCAGCGTCACCAGCCGCACGTCGTCGCGGCGGAGTAGCGCGGCGACAGCCCCCGTCTCAGCCTCACGGCCCACCAGGGGCGTCAGGGCCGAGGGCAGGTTGTTGGGCCGCGCGTCCAGGGTCTTGAGGGGTGGGAACTCGTCGGGCAGGCCGGCGATGACCACCTGGTAGAGTTGGCGCGGACGGCGCAAGTCCTTGAGGCGGTGCAGGCCCATATCGCGGAGGCTGACGCCGGGCGGCAGGTCGCCCTGGACCAGTTCGTAGACCGTCTGGGATAGGAGGACCTGGCCGCCATGCCCGGCCGCCATGATGCGCGCCCCCCGATGCAGGTCGAGGCCAATATAGCGTTCTCCCGTCCACTGCGGTTCGCCCGTGTGCAGCCCCATGCGGACACGAATACCGACGGCGGACGGAGGACCGACGACGGAGGCAGACCCAGAAGGTTGAACTGCGTCCTTGGTCATTGGTCCTTGGTCGTCCGTCTTTCCTCCGCGACGCGAAGCAGGTCCTTTAGGGTCCTCCGTCTTCCGTCCTCCGTCACCGAATGCGCGTTGGGCAGCCACGGCGGCGAGGAGAGCGTCCTGGGCGCTGCCGAAGGCAAACAGGAAGGAATCGCCCTGGGTGTCCACCTCGTAGCCGTGGTGAGCCTGAGCCGCCTGGCGCAGGCTTCGGCTGTGCTCGGCCAGCAGGTCGGCGTAGCGCTCCCCCACCTCTTGGAGGAGTCGCGTCGAGCCTTCGATGTCGGTGAACAGGAGGGTCACGGTGCCCTGTGGGGGTATTGGCATGCACCCTTTCGATTGTGGTCCTCCGCCATCGGAGGACGAACTCATCCCCCCCCTGGCGCTCAGTCTAACGGGGGATGATGGGCAAGACGACGTGCGTCGGATGGGCGGCGTCGTGGAGAATCGTCTGGCGGGCCGGGCGCAGCTCGGCATCCTGGCCGAAGGGCGCGCCCGTGTTGGGGTTGCGGTCCCAGCGCGGGAAGTTGGCGCTGGCGATGTCCAGCCGAATCCGATGCCCAGCTTTGAACACGTTGGCCGTCGCCCACAGATCAATCGTGTACTCGTAGACGCGGCCCGGCTCCAGCAGCGCCGGGGTGTCGCCGTGGCGGTAGCGGGCGCGGACGACTCCGTCGGCCAGGTTCTGGGCGAAGCCGTCGGGGTGGACATCCACCAGGCGCGCGACGAAGTCGGTGTCGGGCGCGTCGCTGGCTGCCCAGAGCTTGACCATGATCGGCCCGGTGACCTCAGTGTCCTGGGCCACGGGGTCCGACGTGAAGACCAGCACGTCGGGCCGCGCCTCAATCGGCCGCTGGTCCTTGGCGCCGGGGCCGTACAGGATGGGCGTGAGCAGGGCGCCGCCCAGGGTCGGGGTGGGGTCGGCCGGGTCGTAGACGTAGTGGTCGGGCGCGTCGTCCGAGGCGGGCAGTTGGGGCGACAGTCGGCCCTGGCCGTGGAGATAGTAGGGCGTGTACTGCGTGCGAGCCAGCGGCCACTCCTGCTCGTAGCGCCAGACGTTGTCGCCCATGATGAAGAGTTGGACCGGCGGGTCATGGGGCACGCCGTTGTCCAGGCCCTTGAGCCAGTAGTCAAACCAGCGCTGGGTCAGCGCGTTCAGGTCCATTTGCAGGTTCATGAACGCCATGGCTGACGCGAAGCCGAAGTCCACGTCACCCACGACGTGGCTGTAGTTGACGTGGGACCACGGCCCCATGACCAGCCGGCTCCGCCGCGCCTCGGCGCTGCCGCCCGCGCTGCGCAGGCCCTGGAAGTTGGTCAGCGTGCCCTGGGTAAAGATGTCGTACCAGCCGCCGACGTTGAGGGCGGGCACGGTCAGATCGGCGTAGCGGCCGACGATGGTCGTGGGGGCGTAGAACTCAGGGTCGTGGGCGCGCGCGATGAGTTCCGCCAGCTCGTCGGTCGCCAGGTCGAGGCGGCGCAGCGGCGCGAAGTCCCGCAGGGGCAGCGAGGCGTAGCCTTCGGGCCGCAGGCGGTCAATCTCGCGCACCAGGGCCACAATGGCCCCGATTTTCTCCTGCAGGGGCGCCGTCGCCGTCCGCCGCACCATCACGTCTAGCCCTAGCGCGCTGAGCCACCAGTTGGCGAAGAGGCCTAGTTCAAAGGCGCCGCCGCGCCAGTTCACGCCGTCGCGGGGGTCGGCCCAGGTGATGGCCGGCACAATCGCTTTCAGTGAGGGCGGGCGCTCCAGGGCGGCGGCCCACTGGGTGAAGCCGACGTAGGACGGGCCGATCATGCCCACCTTGCCGTTGGCGCCGGGCAGGCGGGCCGCCCACTCCACCGAGTCGTAGCCGTCCGGCCCTTCGTGGCGCATAGGCGCCCACTCGCCGTCGGAGCGGAAGCGGCCACGCGTGTCCTGGAGGACGACGATGTAGCCCGCGCGGGCCATGCGCACACAGTCAATGAAGGGCGAGACCGTGCCAAAGTCTTTGGCATAGGGGGTGCGCGCCAGGACCACGGGATACGTGCCCTCCTGGGCCGGGCGGAAGACGTTGGCGCGCAGGATGGCCCCGTCACCCATGGTGGCGGGAACGTCGAATTCAACACGGATGTCGTCGGGCATACTCTTCCTTTATCCTGTTATCCTGTATTCCGCAGCCCTGCCACAATCCCGTTGATGGTGGCGGCCAGGGCATAGTTGAGGGCGTCGCTCTCTTCGCCCGCCCGCTTGCGGCGCAGCAGTTCGACCTGAATCAGGCTCATCGGGTCCACGTAGGGGTTGCGCAGGCGGATGGAGCGTTTGAGGACGGGGTTCTTGTCCAGTAGTCCGGTCTGCTCGGTGACTTCCAGAATCACCGCCCGCGTGCGATGGAACTCCTCGTCCAGCATGGCGCGAATCCGCTCGCGCAGGGCGACATCGCTCACCAACTCGGAGTAGAGGTGGGCGATGGTCAGGTCGGCCTTGGCGAGCGCGCCCTCCACGTTGCGAATCATGTCCTCGAACAGCGGCCAGCCTCGCAGCATGGCACGCAGCATGGGCAGACCGCCCGGGTCCTGAGCGATGAACTCGCTCAGGGCGTGGCCGACGCCGAACCAGCCGGGTACGAGGTAGCGGCTCTGCATCCAGCCAAACACCCAGGGGATGGCGCGCAGGTCGTCCAGACCGCGCCGCGCCGAGCGGCGGGCGGGCCGCGAGCCGATCTTGGCGTGTTCTAGCTCGGAGATGGGGGTGGCCTCCTCGAAGTAGGTCAGCAGGTCGGGGTTGTCGGCGATGCGGGCGCGGTAGAAGCGGAACGCCGTGTCGGACATACCGTCCAGCGCCGCCTCCCACGCGGCCGGCGGAGGGTCGGCCGGTGTTCCCGTCCGCGTCAGGGCTTCGAGCGCGGCGGCGACCATGATGTCCAGGTTACGCTCGGCCAGGACCGGCTCGGCATACTTCCAGTTGAGGACTTCGCCCTGCTCGGTGAGCTTGAGCGCGCCCCGGAACGCGCCGACCGGCTGCGAGGTGATGGCGCGGTGGGTGGGGCCGCCGCCACGCCCGACCGTGCCGCCGCGCCCGTGGAACAGCGTCAACTCGATGTTGCACTCGTCGGCGACCTGGTGCAGGGCGCGGTGGGCTTTGTAGATTTCCCACAGGCTGGTCAGCAGGCCGCCGTCCTTATTCGAGTCCGAGTAGCCCAGCATGATCTCCTGCCGGCGGCCCCAGGCGTCGAGCAGCGGCTGGTAGTCGGGGGCGCTCCACAGGGCGCGGCAGATCCTCGGGCAACCGCGCAGGTCCTGGATGGACTCGAACAGGGGCACCGGCATCAAGCCGGGGTCACCCGCCTCCGCGTCCCCCTTGACCGCGACGGCGTTGAGTTGGGCCAGCCAGGCCACGGTCAGCACGTCCTGGGCCGAGGTCGCGCCGCTGATGATGTAGGTGCGGATGGCCTGGGGCGGGTAGTCGCGCTTCAGGCGGGCCACCATGCGCAGCGTGTCCAGCAACTCAGTCGTTGTCGGGGCGGGCGGAGGGGGCAAGACGATTGACGATTGAGGATGGACGATTGACGATGGCGGATTGACGGTTGACGATTGAGGATGGATGATGGATGATGGGTCCGCCGGGCCGAGGGACTCGTCAATCGTCAATCGTAACTCGTCAATGGTGGAGAGGTCGGCCAGGGCGCGGGCGTGGACGCGGGCGTGCTGGCGGACGTCCAGCGTGTGCAGGTGGAAGCCGAAGGTCTCGATCTGGCGCAGCAGCGGGTCCACCAGTAGACGGGCGATGCGTTCGCCGCCATTCTCGGCCAGACTGTCGCGCACGAGCCGAATGTCGCGGGCGAAGTCGGCCGCCGTCGGGTAGAGAGCCGACACGTCACGTCTGTCCGGCGCGCCCACACTCTCGCGGGTCCGCCGCAGCCGGTAGCGCACGCGGTCCATGAAGCGGCGGTAGTATTCGTCGGTCGGGATGGCCGTCCAGCGCGGGTCAGGCGGCGTGGACGGCTCCTCCTCGATGGCACGACGTAGCGCCGCCGACACGGGAACCTGCTGGGTGGACGGGCTGAGGCGCTCTTGAAGCTGGTCCGTCGCGGCCAGGTAGTGGTCGAGGATGGCCTCGCGGGCGCGCTGGAGGGCGTCGTGGGTCACCTGGGGGGTGACGTAGGGGTTGCCGTCGCGGTCGCCGCCAATCCACGAGCCGAAGCGGACCACGGTGGGCAGGTCGCGGGTCGGGATGTCCAGCCCGTAGAACTGCTTGAAGCACGCGGCGATCTCGTCGTAGACGCGGGGCAGGGTTTCAATCAGGACCGGGTAGTAGTCCAGCCCCATCTTGATTTCGTCCTCGACGGTCGGTCGGCTGCGGCGCACCTCGTCCGTCTGCCACAGCGCCGTGATCTCGGCCATAATCGCCGCTTCCGCGTCGGCGGCTTCGAGGGGGCTGAGGGGCAGGCGGTCGAGCTTTTCGAGCAGGTCGGAGATGCGGCGGCGGCGGTGGAGGACGGTGCGGCGGGCGACTTCGGTGGGGTGGGCGGTAAAGACCGGAACGATTTGAATCTGGGCCAGACGGGCCAGGACATCCTCGGCGCTGACGCCATGCTCCGCCAGCCGGCGCAGCGTGCCCCGAAACGAGCCGGGCTGCGGCCGGCCGTCGGGCGCCAGCAGGGCGGCGCGGCGGCGGCGTTTGCGGTGGGCGGTCTCGGCCAGGTTGTTGAGTTCGAAGTAGATGGCGAAGGCCTTGGTCAGGTGATAGGCCCGCTCCAGGCTCATCTGGCTGACGGCGTCGCGACTCTGGGCCACAACCTGCCGGCTCGCCTCGCCGCCGCCGTTGTCCGGCTGGGCGGCTAACTCGCGCTGGCGGATGGACAGCAGGCGCAACTGTTCGACCTGGTCAAACAGGGCTGTCCCGCCCTGCTCCTTGAGGACTTCGCCCAGCAGGCGCCCCAGGGACCCGGCGTCCCGCCGCAGCGGCCTTTCCTTGCCATCCAGGTCGTTGGTTGTGAGTTCCGCCAGCCGTTGGGCCTGGTCGCCGGCCTGCCACAGGGACTCGCCATTGGGCATTGCTCTATCCTTACTCATTGACGCTGCTGCTCGATCTCCGTAAAGATTGGTCCAAGACTAGCATCCTCTGCCCAGGCTCCACACAGAACATCTACCAGGTCACGTTTCTCGGTCAGAGAGAGAGGCGGTGGATGGATCACCACCAGGATCTGCGCCCCACTCGGAAGACCCGTTTCCTGTTCCAGTTCGATGCGCTTCCCGTCAATCCTTCCCAAAACCTGAAGTGTCATATTTACCCCTCGCTTCGACAACCAGCTATAGGTCTATCATAATCGTTGGGCGCTTATCATGCAAGAGGGAGGCCGCCTTATCCGAGGCCAACCACCTGCCTCTCCTCAAGAAACTTGACTACCTCATCCCGTGTTGGTAGCGACGGCTGCGCGCCGAGGCGCGTCACCGACAGCGCGGCGACGGCGTTGCCATAGCGCACGGCCTCCGGCAAGCTCAGGCCCCGGCTCAGGGCCGCCGCCAGCCCGCCGTTGAAGGCGTCACCGGCGGCGGTCGTGTCCACGGCCCGGACGGCGAAGGCCGGGACTAGCTCGACCTGGGTGAGCGTGACGAGGAGCGCGCCCTGACGGCCCAGCGTCACCACGACGGCCGCCGCGCCCCGGTCCAGGAGTCGGCGGGCAGCGGCTTCGACCTGCTCGGCGTTCCCCACCGGGAGGCCGGTCAACTGGGCGGCCTCGGTCTCGTTGGGGGTAAGGATGACCCCCCGGAGGAGGTCGTCGGGCAGCGGCTGGGCGGGCGCGGGGTTGAGGATGACCAGGGTGTTGTTAGCCCGCGCCAGGTCCAGAGCGGCGGCGATGGTCGCTAGGGGAACTTCCAACTGGACCAGCAGGATGTCGGCGGTCTGGACGGCGGCGCGGGCAGCCTCGACGTGGGCCGGGGAGAGGGCAGCGTTCGCGCCCGAGGCGACGGCAATCATGTTCTCGCCGTGGCCGTCCACCAGGATGAGGGCGACGCCGGACGGGTTGTCGGGGTCGCGGGAGACGTAGGCGCAGTCTATCCCGTCGGCCTGGTAGGCGGCCAGAGCCTGGTCGCCCAGCGCATCCTGGCCCAGGCGGGCGACGAACGTCACGTGCGCGCCGAGCCGGGCGGCGGCGACGGCCTGGTTGGCGCCCTTGCCGCCCTGCGCCGTGGCGAAGTGGCCGCCGAGCACCGTCTCGCCCGGGCCAGGCAGCCGCTCGGCCTGAACAATCATATCGGTGTTGGCGCTGCCGACAACGACGACCCTGTTCACGCCACCTCCTGTGTCTCGCTCAACTCGGCTAATGTTGCACCGAGTCGCGCGTGAAGGCAAACGGCAGGCCGGGCGTGTTGACGTGTGTAAGGCAGTGTGTATAATTGAGGTGGGAGGGTCACATGGGTGAACTACAACGAATCCAGGTGCTGGTCAAAGCAACCCAACACGAGCAGTTGTCCAGGTTAGCGGCGGCCCAGGGCAGCAGCGTCTCTGCCGTTATCCGCGAACTGATAGACGAAGGGCTTCGCGAGCGGGAACGCAAGAAGGCACGCCAACTCGCCACGCTTGAACGATTAGCCGACATGCGGCAAGCCATCGAAGCCAATTACGGAGTATACGAGGGTGATGTCGTCGCGGAGGGGCGGGAAGAGAGGATGCAGGCGATGGAGCGCGTATGGCACGGCGAGTCGTAGACGCTAACATCTGCGTGTCTCTGGTGCTCAGCCTGCCCTACTCCGCCAAAGCCCAGACGCTCCTTCAGGGCTGGCTTCGCAGTGGGGATGAGTTGATGGTTCCCACGTTGTGGGAGTACGAGGTTGTCAGTGCGGTGCGCAGAGCCGCCTTCCGCAAAGCGATTCCCCCGGACGAGGCCGCCCAGGCACTGCAAGTAATCTTCGACCTCGAACCCACCGTTGTCCCGCCCACCCTGGACTTACACACTCGCACGCTCACCTGGGCCGCCCGGCTGAACCAGGCTTCGGCATATGACGCCCACTATCTCGCCGTGGCCGAAGCGCTGAACGCCGAATTCTGGACGGCGGATGAGCGGCTGTACAGCCGCGCGCAACAGCTAGGGCTAGACTGGGTGCAGGTCGTTGAGGCGTAAGCGGGATTAGCCCTGCACCCCCTCCAGGTGCCCGATGTCGTTGACGCGCGTGACCAGGGCATCCACCCCCCGATACTCGATCATACTAATCCCCGTGTTGTCAATGTGAAGACGAGTCACGTGGTCATCCGGCAGGCCCAGCACGTCGGCGATGACGCACTTCACCACAACGTCGTGGGTCACGACGGCGACGGTCTCGCCGGGGTGCGCGGCGACGATGCGCTCGACGGCGCGCAGGCTCCGCCGCTTGCAGTCGTAGTAGTGCTCGCCTTCGGGCATCTGGACGCGCGCCGGGCGGGTGCGCCACATGGTGAGCAGGGGGCCGAAGCGTTGCGCCACGTCGGCCTCGGTCATGCCCTCCCACGCGCCGTGGTGAATCTCGGCCAGGTCGGGGTCGAAGCGGACCGCCAGCCCCTGGCGGCCGGCGACGGCCTCGGCGGTCTGGCAGGCCCGCTTGAGCGGACTGGCGTAGACAGCGGCCAGGGGCAGGGGGCGCAGCCGCTCGCCCAGCGCCTGGGCCTGTTGGTGGCCGAGCGGGCTGAGGTCAATGTCTTGCTGGCCCTGAATCCGCCCGGCCAGGTTCCACAGGCTCTGCCCGTGGCGGATGATGAGCAGCGTCGTGGCGGGTGTCTGGTCTGTGGAGAAGCCGAGCATAAGTGTCCTATTTCGTATTGCGTAGTGCGTATTTCGTATTTCTCGGACAATACGAAATAAGCACAACGCAGTAGGGGTATAACTGGACCATGCGAACGTCGTACACCAGACCGGTGGCGCTGAGGCGGTCGAGGATGGGCTGAGGCAGCGGGTCGTCCAGGCCCAGAATCATGATGGCCTGGCCGCGTGGATGGTCGCGGCCCACCTGCATGAAGGCGATGTTGACGTTGGCCTCGCCCAGCAGCGTGCCGACCGCCCCGATAATGCCGGGCTGGTCGGTGTTGTGGCTGATGAGCATCGTGCCGGCCAGCAGCATGTCCACCCAGTAGTCGTCAATGCGCACCAGGTGCGGCGCGCCGCGCGCGATAGCCCCCGACACCAGGCGCGGCCCCTCGGTCGTGGTCACTTCCAGCGTCACCAGCGAGGTAAACTGCCGCACCGAGGCCGTCTTCTCCTCGACAATCTCGATGCCGCGCCGCCGCGCTACATGGGCCGCGTTGACCAGGTTGATACGCTCTTCGGACAGGTTGGCGAGCAGACCGCGCAGCGCCGCTGCCCGCAGGGGTGTCGTGTCGTAGTCGGCCAGTTCGCCACTCAAGACGAGGCGCACGCGGGACAGCCGACCCCGCGCGATCTGGCGGTAGAAGCGGGCCAGCCGCTCGGTCAGGTCCAGGTAGGGCACCAGGAAGTCGAGGGTTTCGGGCGAGACGAGGGGCGCGTTGACGGCGTGGACGGCGGGACGACCCGCCAGGACGGCGATAATCTGCTCGGCGACATCGCGGGCCACGCCGGCTTGCGCTTCCACCGTGGAGGCGCCCAGGTGGGGCGTGACGATGACCTTGGGGTGGTTGCGTAGGGGGTGGTCGGCGGGCAGCGGCTCCTTTTCGAACACGTCCAGCGCCGCGCCAGCGAGTCGGCCTTCGTCGAGCGCCGCCAGCAGCGCGGCCTCGTTGACCAACGGGCCGCGCGCGACGTTGATCAGGCGCGCCGTCGGCTTGACAAGGCCCAGGGCGGCCGGGCCAATGAGGCCGC
>CAZFUK010000180.1:0-5627 GCA_964522005.1 uncultured Anaerolineales bacterium
GACCCGCGCTCGCCCGACTTTCGCGCCAACCCCTACCCCTACTACGATGTGTTGCGCCAGGCCGCGCCCGTCTTCTACTGGGGCGCCTGGGGCATCACGTTCCTCAGCCGCTACGACGACTGCAACAACCTGCTGCGCGACCCCCGCGTCGGCCATGCCGAGACCGCCTTCACCGCGCCCCAGGAGCAGCAGCCCCTGTTCGACATGCAGTCCCACTGGATGCTGGTCAAGAACCCCCCGGACCATACCCGGCTGCGCGGGCTGGTCCACAAAGCCTTCACCCCGCGTATCGTGGAGCAGATGCGCGGGCGGGTTCAGGCCATCACCGACCGCCTGCTGGACGCGGTCGAGCGCGACGGCCAGGCTGACCTCGTCGCCGCCCTCGCCTACCCCCTGCCCGTCACCGTCATTGCCGAGATGCTCGGCATCCCGGCCCAGGACCACGACCAGTTCCACGTCTGGTCCGACGACCTGGCCCGCAGCCTGGACCTGACCGACGAGCCAGAGGTCTATAACCGCGCCGGGCGCTCGGCCGTCGCCCTGACCGACTACCTGCGCGAAATCATCGCCCGCCGCCGCCGCGAGCCAGGCCCCGACCTGCTCACCGCACTCATCCAGGCCGAGGAAGCGGGCGGCCGCCTGAGCGAAGACGAACTCTACGCCACGTGCGCCCTGCTGCTCGTCGCGGGCCACGAGACAACCATCAACCTCATCGGCAACGGTACGCTGGCCCTGCTGCGCCACCCGGACCAACTGCGCCGACTCCAGCAGCAGCCCGACCTCATCGAAACGGCGGTCGAGGAACTCCTCCGCTATGACAGCCCCGTGCAACTGACCTCGCGCCTGACCCTGGACCAGATCGAGGTGCGCGGCCACACCATCTACCGGGGCCAGACCGTCGCTTTCCTGCTTGGGTCCGCCAACCACGACCCGGAGCGCTTCACCGACCCGCACCGCCTCGACATCGGCCGCGACCCCAACCCGCACCTGGCCTTTGGCAAGGGCATCCACTACTGCCTCGGCGCGCCCCTGGCCCGGCTGGAGGGTCAAATCGCCATCGGCACGCTCGTCCGCCGCCTGCCGCGCCTGGCGCTGGCCGACGCGCCCATCGAGTACCGCGACAACCTGACCCTGCGCGGCCTGCGCCGCTTGCCTGTGACGTTCTAACGTCGTGACCGTCAGAACGCATCAAAGACTTCCAAAATGACCCCTGCGGCGTGACAGTCAGCCACTCCTCAACGTTAAGAGGGGTAATATTACCCATCCGTGATGACAGCAGCGAGGTGGCTATGTTACAGGTCAGGCGAAGTAGTGGGGTAGCATGGAGGCAAAGCGTGCTCATCATCGTCGCCATCATCGTCGGGCTGGTGGCGCTGCTGTTCCAGCCCTGGCGCGTCGCCAATTTAGCCTCTCACCCTCGACCCGTGCGCAGCTACGACGAAGCGGTCCAGCGGGTCGAACGCCTGCGCGCCCAGGAGCCGACCGCCATGAACCCGGTCTGTCGGGTCCAGTTCATGACGCATGACCGCCAGGTGGAGCGCGCCATTGTCCTCGTCCACGGCTACACCACCTGCCCCCAGCAGTTCCACGCCCTGGGCCAGCGTTTCTACGATCTGGGCTATAATGTCCTCATCGCGCCGCTGCCGCACCACGGCCTGGCCGACCGCATGACCCCCGAGCAGGGCCAACTCAGGGCCGAGGAGATGGCCGCCTACGCCGATGAGGTCGTGGACATCGCGCAGGGGCTGGGGGAGCGGGTGACCATGGCGGGGCTGTCGGCGGGCGGCGTGATTACCGCCTGGGCGGCCCAGTACCGGGCCGACCTCGACCGCGCCCTCATCATCTCGCCCGCCTTTGGCGTGGAGCAAATACCGACGCCCTTGACGGTCGTCGTCATGAACATCTTCGGCGTGCTGCCCGACGCCTTCGAGTGGTGGGACCCGAACAACAAGGACCAGGGCGGTATCCCCTACGCCTACCCCCGCTACTCGCGCCACGGAATCGTCCAGTCGTTTCGGCTCGGCTTCGCGGTCCAGGCGGGCGCCCGACAGAGCGCTCCGGCCACGGGGCGGCTGGTCGTCGTTACCAATGCCAATGATCACTCCGTCAACAACGAGCTAACCATGAACGTGGTGGAGCAGTGGCAGGCCCACGGCGCCCAGGTGACCACCTACGAGTTCCCGGCCGACCTGCGCCTCGATCACGACCTGATTGACCCGCTCCAGCCGGCCCAGAACATCGCGGTCGTCTACCCGCGCCTGATTCAACTCATCACCCAGGACTGAGGCGCGGCGCACCCGACTATGGGTCTCAACCTCCTTGCCTACACCCTCCTCGGCTATCTGCTCGGTTCCCTCCCCATGGGCGTCCTGGTCGCGCGGCTTCTAACCGGCGTGGACCCGCGCCAGGGCGGCAGCGGCCACACCGGAACGCTCAACACGCTGCGCCAGGCGGGCAAGGGCGCAGCTGCCTTGACGCTCCTTCTTGACCTGGGCAAGGGGCTGCTGGCGACGTGGCTCGCGGCGCGCTACGGCTGGTCGGCGTTCGCTCCCGCCGCGGCCGGAACCGCCGTCGTCGTCGGCCACTGCTGGCCGGTCTGGCTGCGCTTCCGAGGCGGCATGGGCCTGGCGACGGGCGCGGGCGCCGTCGTCCTGTTCGCCCCGCTGATTCCGCCGCTCGGCATCGCCGCCTGGTGGCTCCTCCTGCGCGTCACCCACCACTCCGCCCGCGCCATGGCCGCCAGCATGGCCCTCATGCCCCTGGCCGCCGTCCTGCTCGGCTACCCCTTGCCCACCCTGGTCCTCGTCCTGGGCGGCAGCCTGGCGGTCTTCCTCCGCCACCTGGGTGACTTCCGCCGCCGCTACCCGACCGGCTGGCGCGGCTAACCCTACATCCCCCGAATCAGGCCGCCAGGCTGGCAGACGCGGCAGAAGTTGGTGATGCGCTGGTTGGCGCCGACGAGGGAGATGGGGGCGCCGCAGCGCGGGCAGGGCTGCCCCGTCTTCAGGTGGACGTTCATAAAGTCGCGCGGCTCGGTGTGGATGGCCTCCCCCATCTCCGCCCGCACCTTCGCCGTCGCGTCGAGCAGCGTCGAGCGCACCGCGTTGTAGAGCCGGTCCACCTCGGCCGGCGTCAGCGACGTTCGCTTGCGATACGGGTGGATGCCCGCCGTCCACAGAATCTCGTCGGCATAAGCGTTGCCGATGCCCGCCAGGCAGTCGCCCCGAATGAGTACCCCCTTGATCTCGCCACGAAAGGGCTTGAGCCGGGCGCGGAACTCCTCGGCCGAGACGGCCAGCGCGTCCGGCCCCAGGTCCGCGAAGTCGGGGATGGGGCTGCGCTCGGGCGGCTCACGGGTCAGGTAGAGTTGGCCCATCGTCTTCTGGTCCAGGTAGCGCACTTCCTCGCCGCCGGACAGCGTCAGCCGCACCCATGTCGCTGCCCGCCGCCGCTCGCCTGGCGCCGCCAACTGGAGCCGCCCCGTCAGCTTGGGGTTGAGGACCAGGGTGAGCGGCGGGCTGAACTGAAAGACCAGGAACTTGCCGCGCCGCTCTACGCCCGTCAGGGTCGCGCCGGTCAAGCCGACTTCAAACCCCTCGCGCGTCAGGTCGCGCACCACAATCGGCCCGCCCGGCGGGACCACTTCGACCGCCATGACCGTCTGGCCGACCACGCGGCGGTTCAGCACCTCGCGCACGACTTCCAGTTCGGGTAGCTCAGGCATGGGGTCCTGCTTGCCTCCCGGCCTCCGGCCTATTACAATTCAACCACGTATCTCAACCAGAGGGCGACAGGCTATGTACACACCAGTGATCGAGGACGAGGCTGAGGGACTCGAAGATTTGGGGTCATTCAATCATGGTTATGTCCAGGCACGCTTGATTGTTGGGCTTGACAAGCTCAGCGCTTACACGCCCGTGACCGAAGTGAGCCTGGACGTCAGCAAGGTTGACCTGGGCCAGTTCGACTTGCGGACCAAAGAGGAGATCAAGCCTGATATCTGTCTCTATCCCAAACGGGGGCTGAGCCGCCCGCGTGATATTCTCAAAATGACCGAGATGCCCGTGTTAGCCATCGAAATTCTGTCGCCTCGCCAGGGCACATATGAGATTCTGGAGAAGTTTAGGCTGTACTTTGAGCTAGGGGTGCGGTCCTGCTGGTTGGTAGAGCCGGCCCTCAGTACCGTGACCGTCTACTCATCCAGCACTGAGTGGAAAACATTTGCCGAGGGCGATGTGGTGGACGACACACTAGGCATCCATCTCGCCCTCCAGGAGCTATTCCAGTAGGTGGACGCCAGAACCCCCACGATACCTATCGTGGAGGTTCTGCTTGGATGGGTTAGACCAGGGCGTCCAGGACAATCGCTTGCGCCTCCTGGACAATCGCCGCCAGATGCGCCTCGCTCCGAAAGCTCTCCGCGTAGATCTTGTAGATGTTCTCCGTGCCCGAAGGCCGCGCCGCGAACCAGCCGTGGGTCGAGACCACCTTGAGGCCGCCGATGGGCGCGTTGTTGCTCGGCGCGCGGGTGAGGCGGGCCACAATGGGGTCGCCGGCCAGGTCCGTCGCTTTGACCGCTTCGGGCGCCAGCCGTTCCAGGGCACGCTTCTGTTCTGGAGTCGCGGGGGCGTCCTGCCGCGTGTAGTAGGACGTGCCATACTGCGCGGCGAGTTCCTGGTAGTGCTGGCCCGGGTCGCGCCCCGTCACCGCCGTAATTTCCGCCGCCAGCAGCCCCATAATCAGGCCGTCCTTGTCCGTCGCCCACACCGTCCCATCGCGGCGCAGGAAGCTCGCCCCGGCGCTCTCCTCCCCGCCAAAGCAGAACGAGCCGTCGAACAGCCCCGGCGCGAACCACTTGAAGCCCACCGGCACCTCGGCCAGCGGCCGGCCCAGGTCGGCCACGACGCGGTCAATCAGGCCGCTGCTCACCAGCGTCTTGCCGACCGCCACGCTGGGCGACCACTGGGGGCGGTGGCCTAGCAGGTAGCGGATGGCGACGGCCAGGTAGTAGTTGGGGTTCATCAGGCCCACCGACGGCGTGACAATGCCGTGGCGGTCGGCGTCGGGATCGTTACCCCAGGCGATGGCGAACCGGTCTTTCAGGCGGATCAGCCCGGCCATGGCGTAGGGGCTGGAGCAGTCCATGCGAATCTTGCCGTCGTGGTCCAGCGTCATGAAGCTGAAGGTCGGGTCGAGGCGCGGGTTGACCACGGTGATGTTCAGGCCGTAGCGGTGGGCAAGGGGTTCCCAGTAGGCCAGTGACGCGCCGCCCAGGGGGTCCACGCCCAGGCTGAGGCCCGCCGCGCGGAGGGCGTCCATGTCAATCACGTTCGCCAGGTCGTCCACGTAGGGCTGGACAAAGTCCTCCTGGTGGGTCGTGTCCGCCCGTAGCGCCGCTTGGAGCGCCACCCGCCGCACGCCCTGACATCCCTCGCGCAGCAGGGCGTTGGCGCGGTCCTGAATCCAGCGCGTCGTGCTCGTGGCGGCCGGGCCGCCCTCCGGGGGGGTGTACACCCACCCGTATCCCCCCAGTGGCTTTGGTTCCCCGCCGCGTCAATCCGCCCGGTAGTGGCAGCCCACGCTGCGCTTGTTCGACCAGGCCGCCTGCGCCACGATCACCGCCGTGC
>CAZFUK010000180.1:5637-9241 GCA_964522005.1 uncultured Anaerolineales bacterium
GTGCTTGTGTCAGCCGGGCCGCCCTCAGGCGGGTTGTACTTGAAGCCGCCATCGGCGGGCGGGTTGTGGGACGGCGTGATGATGATGCCGTCGGCCAGCCCACTGGTGCGCCCCCGGTTGTAGGCCAGGATGGCGCGGGAGATGACGGGCGTGGGCGTGAAGCCATCGTCGGCCTGGATCACTGTCGGTATGCTGTTGGCGGCCAGGACTTCCAGGGCGGTACGTTGCGCCGGGCCGGACACGGCATGGGTGTCTTTGCCCATGTAGAGAGGGCCGCTGATACCCTGGGCCTGGCGGTAGTCGCAGATGGCCTGGGTGATCGCCAGGATGTGGGCCTCGGTGAAGTTGCCGGCCAGGGGCGTGCCGCGATGGCCGCTCGTGCCGAACGCGACGAGCTGGGTCGGGTCGCTCAGGTCGGGTTTATTGGCGTAGTACGCGCTTTCGAGGCGCGGGACATCGAGCAGGAGGTCGGGGGGGGCGGGCTGACCGGCCAGGGGATGGATGGGCATCGGCTGTCCTCCAGGGATCGTGGGCTGTTCACCCCAAATAATAACCCGTGTCCCTCGGACGGCCAAACGCGCCGCCTCGTACCTCAAGGCCACACGCAGCGTTGTATTGACGGTGTATGAGGGGCGCGTATAATTGACGCATCAAGACAAGCCCGCTCATCGGTGAGGTAAAGGATGACTACAGAGATTGTTAAAGCATCGCCGAGGGTGTCCGAGGTGCTAAGTATCGTTCAGAAGTTTACGGCTGGGGAGCGACTTATCCTCGCTAAACTGCTACTCGACAGTCTAGTTCCCGATGATGTCGAGGATAGTATCGACTGGCAGCGCATGGGCCTGGCGTCCTTTGAAGAGGATTGGGACAATCCCGACGACGCAATCTATGATAACTGGAGAGAGCTATATGGCGTTCCATCTGTCGCTGCTTGACACTGTCCTGCCTGATGTGGTGCATAGCTTGGATTTCTCGGCACAACCGCCTGCCCTTGTTCAGTCCTTAGCCGAGAAATCCCTTGCGGCTGTTGTTGCATTACACACCGCAAGGGATTCCGAAGCCGATATCGAACGTCTGCGTCGCCTGTTGCCTCTTTAGGTTGGCCCAGTTCCCTCGCTCGTCGTATTGCCCCTATCACCTTCTATCAGAGTGGCGGCAAACACCAGTGCCTCCGCCACCGCCTCCTCCCAGTCCAGCCGGCGCCCCGCCGCCCACTGCTCCGCCAGCGTCGCCGCGTCCAACCGCTCGCGCAACGAGGCGACGGTCCGCGCCACCAGATGACGATTCTCCGGCCCCGTCCCACCGGTCATCTCGCTCACCGCCTCGGCCGCCCCACATAGCCATGCGGCCCGGCGCAAATCATCTACCGCCAACGCCACTGCCCCCAGACCATAGAGCAGCCAGGCAATATGGCGCCGCTCGCGGCGGGGTCGGGCCATCTCCATCGCCTCGCGGAAGATGGCGGCGGCGCGGGCAGCATCTCCCTCCATTTGCGCTGCGTAGCCAAGGAAGTTCAGCGTGATGATACTGACCGTATGACGCTTCTCGGCGCGGGAGAACGCGAGGCACTTTTCCAGGTACGTGCGGGCCTTGGTCAAATCCCCTGCGTTCACATAGTAGGCTCCCAGGGCATAGTCCCCCCAGGCCATCGCATACTTAGTGGTAGGGTGAGCACGCTCGTTAGCGACGAACTCCTCGAGCAAGCTGCCTGCGCCTGGCATGTCTCCTTCGCCCAGGGTAATCAACCCCAGGTTCCACAACCTGAAGTTAGGCCCGTGAATTTGCCCTCCGGGCAGACCGTAGTAAGTCTCACAACCGGTGCGAGCCGCCGGGAAGTCGTTGTTGAACATCGCCAGCCCGCCAGCGCAGTACCACGCGCCGGCAAGGGCGTAACCGCCTGGCAGGGGCTGCGCCAGCAGCTCCGCCAGCCAGCGCCGCCCCTCGTTGGAATGCTCTGCCCAAATCGGAAAGGAACTCATCACCACAAGACCGGGTAAGCGTTCGCCTCCCTCGCTACTCCAGGCGAGAACCTGGCGCATATTGTCCATCTCATCCTCAAGGACGGCGGGGCCGCGTGGATGAGAGAAGATAAACGTCCCTCCGACGAGCCAGCCGTAATACCCCGCATGCCGCCAGCGTGTAGCCTGCTCCTCGCCGCCCTCGGCCAGCCGTTCCAGGGCGTACTCGCGCACGGTCTCCAGCATCGAGAAGCGCGCTGCGTCTTCACTAGCTATCAAGCGGACCAGGCTTTTAGCCGTCAGGGACTCCAGGAGCGGCGCGATGTCCTCCGCCCCCAGAGCGACCTGGCAAGGCGGCGCATTCCGCGACCACTCGGCCAACTCGCGCAGATCCCCCTCCTGGTTTGCCCGGTCCCCAATGGTCTCGGCCAGCGGCCGATCCCCGCAGACGGCTTCGGCCGCTTCCAGGGTGAAGCCGCCGGCGAAGACGGCCAGGCGGGCGAAGAGCGTCTGCTCGCGCACGTCCAGCAGGTCATAGCTCCAGGCGATGGCGCTCTGCAAGGTCTGCTGGCGGGCGGGCAGGTCACGGCCGCCGCCCGTCAGCAGGGCCAGGCGGTGCTTGGCGCTCGTCAGCCGCGTGAGCAGGGCCTGCGGCGTGAAGATGCGGCTGCGGGCGGCGGCCAGCTCAATCGCCAGGGGCAGCCCGTCGAGCCGGGCGCAAATCTCGGCGATGGCCGGCGCGTTGTCCGCCGTCACCGCGAAATCAGGCTTGACGGCCCGCGCCCGCTCGATGAACAGCCGCACGGCTTCGTACTGCGTAATTCGTAGGGCGTAGTCCGTATTTCGCTTTTCCTCCGTCCTCCGTCGTCCGTCCTCCGTCCTAGGCGGCAGCGCCAGCGGCGGGACGGGGAACTCCTGCTCGCCGTAGACGTTGAGCGTCTCGCGGCTGGTGACGAGAACCTTGAGGTCGGGGGCGGCGGCCAGCAGTTCCCCAATCAGCGGCGCGGCCTGGGACACCTGCTCGAAGTTGTCCAGCACCAGGAGGACTTGCTTGGGGTAGAGCAGGCGCTTGAGCCGTTCGACCAAGGGCAAGTCGCCGCTGTCGGCCATCTCCAGGACCTTGGCGATGGCCGGCGCGACGAGTTGCGGGTCGCGGATGGGGGCGAGGGGGACGAACCACACGCCGTCGCGGGCGTCGTCGAGGAGTTCGGCCGCCGCCTGCAACGCCACGCGTGTCTTGCCCACCCCGCCTGGCCCCGTCAGAGTCAGCAGGCGTGTCCCCGGCTGGCGCAGCCGGTCGCGCACGGTCAGAATTTCGGTCTCGCGGCCAATGAGGGGCGTGGCCTGGGCGGGCAGGTTGTGGCGGTAGCGGTCGAGGGTACGCAGGGGTGGGAAGTCGGACGGCAGGTCGGCGGCCACGACCTGGAACACGCGCTCCGGTCGGCCCAGGTCTCTAAGCCGCTGCTCGCCCAGGTCGCGCAGGGTCACACCCGTCGGCAGGTGGTCGCGCGCCAGTTCCCAGGCCGAAGCCGAGAGCAAGACCTGGCCGCCGTAGCCCGCCGCGCACAGCCGGGCGACCCGGTTGAGCGGTAGGCCAAAGTAGTCGCCGTCCCTCTGCTGCGCCGCCCCGGCGTGGAGGGCCATGC
>CAZFUK010000181.1:0-9224 GCA_964522005.1 uncultured Anaerolineales bacterium
CTCACACTCTTCGCATCTCGTAGTGGCATACGCTTTGCTTTATTAGCTCATGTCTATGTCAGGCGATGAGGCCAGACATCAAGTTTGAAACAGGAGGCAGACAATGGACGGTAACAAGGATAAAGCTCACGGTAAGGTAGACGAGTTGGTCGGTAAAGTCAAGCGCGGCGCGGGCGATCTGCTGGACGACGAGCAGATGGAGGCCGAGGGCCACGCGCAGCAGGCCAAGGGCAAGACCCAGTACGAGGCCGGTAAGGCCACCGAGCGCACGGCCGGCGCCGTGGACGAGCTTGTTGGCAAGGTCAAGAAGAACGTGGGCGACGCCCTCGACGACCAGAGCATGGAAGCGCGGGGCAACGCCGAGGAGTTGACCGGCAAGGCCCGCCAGAAGGCCAACCGCTAAGCAAGGGTAGAGGTTCCTGGAGGCGGCCCCACGGGGTCGCCTCTACTCATTTCTACGCATTCACCCTCCCCCGGTAGCGGTTCCTCCCAAGTGTGCTATAATCTAACCAGTACAGTCAGGCCACGTCACGACGGATGAAGTGGAGGAACTATGTTGAACCGGGCGATGTACGAGAACACCGGGCCGGAGGGACACCCTGTCCTGGAGGTCGTCCAGGAGGAGCCAAAGGGCGAGACAGGCGCCCATCTCTTTGTGCCGCTCAAGCGGACAACGTTACAGGGAGGGGTCGTCGGCCCGCTGGCCGCCTTCCGCCTGGTCCAGCGCTTCGGCTTCACGCGCCAGCAGTCCGAGCGCGTCATTGAGGCGGTCTATCGCTTCCCGCTGCCCGGCGACGCTGCCGTCATGGACGTCACCGTGCGCTTTGGCGAGGTCGAGATTCAGGCGGCGCTCAAGGAGCGGGGGCAGGCCGAGGCCGAGTACGAGGCCGCCAAGCGCGAGGGGCAGCAGGCCGCCCTGGCGACGCGCGAGTCGCCCAGTGTGTTCACCCTCCAGGTCGCGGGCATCCAGCCCGACCAGGACGTCGTCGTGGAGACCGTCTATGTCCAACTGGCGCGCGCGGAGGGCCAGGGCTGGTCGGTGCGGGTTCCGCTGACGACGGCCCCGCGCTACACCCGAGGTGACGAACTGGGCGCCCGGCTGGCCCAGGGACAACCACTATGGCTTATGCGCGACCCAGGCCATCGGTTCGCGCTGGACCTGGCGATTCAGGGCGCGGCCCAGGTTAGCAGCCCGACGCATGCGCTAGAGACCGTTCCAGGCGACGGCGCCGTTGGCGTGCGCCTGCGCGACGGGGAGGTCGTGCCCGACCGCGACTGCCTCCTGGTCTGGACCCCGCTCCGCGACGACCGACGCCCGACCGTGCAGGCGTGGACCTACCCCGACGAGGCCGGCGGCCTCGACTACTGCCTGGCGCTGGCGGTTCCCCCCGCCGGCACGCGGGCCGACGAGCTGAAGCCGCGCGAGGTAGTGCTGTTGGTGGATCGCTCCGGTTCGATGGACGGCCCCAAGTGGGCGGCCGCCGAGTGGGCGGTCCGCCAGTTCCTGGCCGGGCTGCGGCCCCAGGACCAGTTCACGCTAGGCATGTTCGACAACGTCGCCGAGTGGTTCCTGGACCGACCGGGCCACGCGACGCCCGAGCGCGTCGGCGACGCGGTCAAGTTCCTGGCCGAGCGGCGGCCGCGCGGTGGGACGGAGTTGGGGGTCGCGTTGGAGCAGGCGCTGGGGATGCCACGGGCGGCGGGCGAACTGGCCCGTCACCTGTTGATTGTGACCGACGCCCAGATTACCGACGAGGGCCGCGTCTTCCGCCTGGCGAGCGGCGAGGCCGGCCGGCCCGACTACCGCCGTATCAGCGTCCTGTGCATTGACGCCGCCCCCAACTCGTTTACCGCCTCCGAGTTGGCCGACCGAGGCCGGGGCGTGGCTCGCTTCCTGACCAGCAATCCACAGGAGGAAGACATCACGACGGCGCTGGACCAGGTCCTGGCCGATTGGGCCGCGCCGGTCCAGGTGGGCGTGCGGCTCGACGTGAACCGCGACCGAGTGGCGCCGGCGCAGGGGGTCGCCCTGCCGGGCCAGGCGCTCGGCTGGAGCGCGGTGGACCTGGGTGACCTGCCCGCCGAGCGGCCCGTGTGGGCCGTGCTGCGCTCGCCGCGCGTCGCGGACGTCATCACGCTGCGCCTCGTCACGGGCGATGGGCGGGTCCTGGCGCAGACGACGCCTGGCGCGGTCCAGGCCCGTGACCAGGGCGCTGGGCTGAAGGCGCTGTTTGGGGCGCGGCGCGTGCTGGGTCTGGAGTACCTGATGCAGGGCGGCTTCAGCGGCCAGGACCTGCGCGACCAACTGGAACGCCTGGGCTACCGGGCGGACGAGGTCCTGACGGCGGACGGGCCACCCAGGGTGTACGCCGAGAACCAGCGGGCCGACGCCGAGAAGGCGCTGCGCGGGCTGCTGGTGCACGAGGCGTTAGCCTATGGCCTGGCGAGCGCGGAGACGGCGTTTATCGCCGTGCGCCGCGAAGCCGGCCGCCCTGTCGAGCAGATCGTCGCCGTCGCCAACGCCCTGCCCACCGGCTGGTCGGACCGCTTCCTCGGCGGTTACGCGCGGCTGGCGATGATGAGTGCGCCCATGCCCACGGCGAGTGGGGGCGGGCCGGTGTTCGCCAAAGCACGCCTGGGCGCGACAGGCATCCGCAGCTTCTTCGCCGCCGCCGCCCCGGCCGCGTCCTTCGACAGCGCGCCGCCCCAGCCGACGACCTTCGCTGTCTTCACGGGCGTCCCGACCCTGGACCAGGGCCAGGCCGTGCTGTTCGACTCGACACGCGCGGGGGACAAGGGCAAGGCCCTGCCGTCGGGCACGCTGGCGCGGCTGCGCGTCCAGTTCGGCGGCGGGGCGCCCCCGCCTGACGCGCTAGTTGGGCTGACCCTGCTGCTGTTTGTCGGTGACATGGCCGCCCCCAGGGCGCGGGTTCGCCTGGCGGACCTGGTGCGAGGCGGTGGCGAGCGCCCCCTCAACGTGGCCCTTGCGCCGGGGCAGGCGGTGCGGCTGGTGCTGCTGGCTGAACAGGGGAGTGCGCCGCCGGCCTTGCCCGCGCTTACGGTGGAGCTAGGGTAAAGGTCCAAACGACAGCCGCGCCGAAAATGGCGCGGCTGTCGTTTCTAAGGTTCTAAAACGTACTGACATCCATCTCGACCAGTTCGCCCGTCACCATAAACACGACGCGCTCGGCAATGTTGGTGACGCGGTCGGCCAGCCGCTCAATGTTGTGGGTGATCCAGAGCAGCCACGTGGCGCAGTTGACCATCTGGGGGTCGTGGGTCATCACGTCTACCTGGGCCGCGTAGATGCGGTCGTTGAGGGCGTCCACGGCGTCGTCGCGGGCGGCTAATGACCGCGCCAGAGCCGCGTCGCGTTGCGCGAACGCATCCAGCGCATCGCTGAGCATGGCGCGGGCTAAGTCCGACATGCGCATCAGATCGTCCAACGAGCGGGGGGACGGGCAAGTACTCATGCGCAGCGTCACCTCGGCGATACCCCGCGCGTAGTCGCCCATGCGCTCCAGCTCGATGGCGATAATCTGGGTCGCCATGATGAACCGCAGGTCGCCGGCCATGGGCTGTTGCCTCGCCAGGACATCGAGCGCGATATTCTCTAGCTCAAACCGGCGGCGATTAAGGGTCTGGTCGTTCTCAATCACCTCTCGCGCCAGGTCAAGGTTGCGCTGGGCGAGCGCCTGCATCGCTCTGGCAATGGCCTTGTCCACCATACTGCCCAGCGTGAGGACCCCCTGGTTCAACTCATCCAGGGCGTGGATGAACTTACCCCGCGTGACACGCTCTGGCATAGACCCTCCCCGTCTCAGTGGTTGACTATCACCGTACTGATCTCGCTCGTGGCCTCGACGGCCGCAGGGGCCTCGTACACCGTCTGCCCGCCGATGATCGTCCGCTGGACGCGCAGCTTGGCGTCGAACACAGTCAGGTCGGCGTCGTAGCCCGGGGCCAGGCGGCCCTTGCGTGTCAGCCCCAGCACCACCGCCGGCACGCCGCTCGCCATCCAGATCGCCTGACCGGGCGAGCAGCGCGTAAACTGCACCATGTTGCGCACCGCCTGGTCCAGGCTCAGGATGCTGCCCGCCAGCGTGTCGCGCGCCACTAGCCGCGCCGACGTCTCGTCTACCTGCACGTCCTGGTCGCCGATGCGGTAGCGGCCGGGCGGCATGCCCAGCGCGGCCATGGCGTCGGTCACCAGGCAGATGCCCGCCATGCCCTTAGCCCGCCACACCAGCCGCACAATGGCCGGGTGGACGTGGACGCCGTCGGCGATGAAGCCGATGGGCGGCGTGTCGGCTTCGAGGAGCGCGCCCACCAGCCCTGGCTCGCGGTGGCCGAGAGTGGGCATGGCGTTGAACAGGTGCGTCGCCCAGCCCGCACCCGCTTTGAGCGCGGCCCGCGCCGTCTCGTAGTCGGCTTCCGAGTGGCCCAGGCTGACCACCACCCCCTGGCTCTTGAGATACGCGCTCGTCTCCAACGCGCCGGGGAGTTCTGGGGCGAGGGTCAATAGGCGCACGATACCGGACGCCACCAGGGGCTTGACCGCTGCCACGCTAGGCAGGCGCAGGTGGGCGGGGTTGTGCGCGCCCTTCTTGCCGGGGCTGATAAACGGCCCCTCGATGTGGACGCCGAGAATCGCCGCGCCCGCCGGCTCGTTGGGGGGGCGGCCGGCCGCCTGCTCGTGCATTACTTCCGCGATGGCGTGCAGGCGCTGCGGGTAGGTGTCCAGGGGCGAGGTGATGAGGGTAGGCAGGAAGGCGGTCACGCCGTACTGGGGCAGGCCGTCGGCGACGGGCCGCACGGTAGCCGGGTCGAGTGTGAAGTCGTGGCCGAAGGCGCCGTTGAGTTGCAGGTCAATCAGGCCGGGGGCGATGATGCCTTCCCCCACGTCTATGACCGCCACGCGAGGGGGCGGCGACGGCAGGACGGCGGCGATGCGCCCGTCCGTGACGACGACCGCGCCATGTTCCAGTTGACCCAGGTGGCGCACCAGACGCCCGACCAGTGCCCAGGACGACATAGGACTAGCTCCGCACGAGGATAGTGGTCATTATAGGCCAGGATGGGTAGGGGACAAAAAACGGCAAACCCCGGCAGGGGGACAGGCCGGGGTTTACCTGATTTGGGGGGGTACACGTTCATTGGACATACGCGGGCCGTGATGGAAGGATACGGCAGGGCGGGGTATTTTTGGAGAAAATGGAAAAAACCTTCACGCCTTTTTCATAAGCATGAAGGTTATCGGCCGGATACAAAAAAGGTCGGCGCTCGCGGTTGCCGGTCCCCCCAGGATGCAACAACCGTTTGCGCCGACATTATTAGTAACGGAAAATGCCCCGAAAAGAGACGGTCAGGCGGGGTGAAATTGTGAAAGTTTTCGGATATTTGCCCCGGTCGGACGCCCGGCGGTATAATGTGGCAGGCGAGCGTAACCGCTCGTGTTGCTCGGCGTTGCTATCTCGGGTATCATTGTTGCATGCCACAGTCCCTATCCATGCGTGAACAGGCCGCCGTACTGGCGGGGAAAGCGGCGGCGCGCTCCATCCGCGCCCTGGGCCGGGGCGCGGCGACGACCATGCCCGGCCAGGTCGCGCTGCGCGTCCAGCCCGACCTGCTGGGCCGCCTCTCGGCGCAGTTCAGCCAGGGCGTCATCCTGGTGGCGGGCACCAACGGCAAGACGACGACGACCAAGATGCTGGCCCAACTCCTGGAGCAGGGGGGGCAGCGTTTCATCACCAACGCCAGCGGCGCGAACCTGGTCAGCGGCCTGACGGCCATCCTGCTCCAGAGCGCGGACTGGCAGGGCCGGCTCCAGGCCGACTTCGGGCTGTTCGAGGTGGACGAGGCCGCGCTGCCCCACGTCCTGCGCGCCGTCCAGCCGCGCGCCCTGCTGCTGCTCAACCTGTTCCGCGACCAGTTGGACCGCTACGGCGAGGTCAACATGGTGGCCGACCTGTGGCGGCGGGCCATCGCCGCGCTGCCGCCGGAAACGGTCCTGGTTCTCAACGCCGACGACGCCACGGTGGCGGCGCTGGGCTTCGGGGTGGCCGCCCGCACGTTCTACTTTGGCCTGGGCGACCCGACGCTGTTCAGCCAGGAAATCGAGCACACCGCCGACTCGATCTACTGCCCGGCCTGCGACGCGCGGCTCCACTTCGACGGCATCTACTACTCGCACCTGGGCGTCTGGCGCTGCCCGACGTGCGGCCTGCGTGAGCCGGCCCTCGACCTGGACAGCCACGGTAAGGACTTCCCGCTGCCCGGCCTGTATAACCGCTACAACACCCTGGCCGCGCTGGCCCTGGTGCGGGCACTGGGCATCGCGGGCGCGGCCTCCGACGGCGCGCTGCGTGACTTCCGCCCGGCCTTTGGCCGGCTCGAAGAGCTGACCCTGACCGGGCCGGACGACCAGCCCCACACGGCGCGCATCGTTCTTGCTAAGAACCCGACAGGCTTCAACCAGAGCCTGCGGCTGCTCAGCGAGTACCCCGGCGGCAAGGTCGTGGTGCTGGCCCTCAACGACTTGACACCGGACGGAACTGATGTATCCTGGATTTGGGACATTGATTTCGAGCATCTGGTGGGGCAGGCCAACGCCCTGGTCGTGACGGGCATCCGCGCTTATGACATGGCGGTGCGGGTGAAGTATGCCGGCTGGGACGAGACGCGCGCCCCGATGTTCGTGACCGAGAATCTGGACGAGGCGCTGCAGAAGGCGTTAGCCCTGCTCGCGCCGGGTCAGGAGTTGTTCATCCTACCCACGTATTCCGCCATGCTCGACATTCGCGGCTTGCTGCGAGGCGAGCGGATACTCTAAGCGATACTCCTATGCGACGACTGACCATTGGCTGGCTGTACCCCCGCCTCATGGGTACCTACGGGGACCGGGGCAACATCACCGCGCTGCTCAACCGCGCCCGCTGGCGGGGGGTCCAGGTCGAGGTGGTCCAGATTGAGCTGGCCTCCTCGGCCCGCGACCTGATGGGCTGCGACATGCTGTTTATGGGGGGGGCGCAGGACCGCGAGCAGAAGATCGCGGCGGTGGACCTCCGCCTCCGCAAGGGTCCGGCCATCCGCGCCGCCGTCGCCGACGGCATGCCCGCCCTGTTCGTCTGCGCCGCCTACCAGTTCATGGGCCACTACTACCGCCCGGCCGAAGGCCCGGACCTGGCGGGCGTGGGCCTGTTCGACATCGTAACCCACCACCTGGGCGTCCACGTCCCGCGCTGCATCGGCAATATCGCCATTGATCTGGCGCCGACGCTGACCGACTGGCCCATCCCCACCCTGGTCGGCTTCGAGAACCACGGCGGCCGCACCTACCTGGGCCCCAAAGCGACGCCGCTCGGCTCGGTCATCGCGGGCTACGGCAACAACGGCGTGGACCGCACCGAAGGCGCCGTCGTCCACAACGCGCTGGGCTGCTACCTGCACGGTCCGGTCCTGCCCAAGAACCCCCACCTGGCCGACCACCTGCTGCGCCTGGCCCTGCGCTACAGCCGCCAGGACGAGAGCCTCGCCCCCCTGGACGACCGCCTGGAGTGGGCCGCCCACGAAGCCGCGCTGCGTCGGGCGGGTGTCCGTCCGCCGGTGGTGGAGGCCGAACCCGAAGCGCCGCGCCGCCGCCTCGCCGACATCCTCCCCTGGCCCGGCCGGGTAAGGGACGCTCAGACAAAAAAGGCTGTATAATTCAATATCTCTCTGAATCGCATTCCTTCTCGGTGCAAGGTTGGGATTCCCTTTGGCATCTTGTTAAAAGGAATGCCTCTCTATGTACATCGCCTCAATCGCAACCAGCTTTTAGAGTAGTCTTAAGAGGTAACTACCGAGTGGTCGAGTACATCCAGAAGACATTCGCGGATTACAGAGCGGATGGGCATAATTGGATTACACTGGCAACGGGCGAATACTATCCCGACATTCTCGCTTTAGCCAACGAGTTATACAACCCAGTTCTCGTGATGTTCGGTCAGATGCTGCAGACTTCTGAAAGCTCAACTCGTCTGTTTACCCAAATTGCGGAGGTGCCAGATGGATGGATGCGTGTTCAACTAGCTCGCGTATTTAGGAAGTACGTCAGTCCTCAAATGCCTGTCGAAATGCTCAAAAAGAAAAGACAGGCGCGTGAGATCACGGAGCGTTTTGGAACTGGCTTCAGACCCATACAGCAGGTACAGGCTGCATTTATGAGCCGTCCTATCCCTGACGAAGCCTTGTGCGCGTTGTTGTGGGAATATAAAGACCGGGGAAAAAAGGGATATGACTTGACCGAGCGTTTCTTTACCTTGCTCAGAAACCAGTTTCCTGATTTGATGATACAGGGGCCGGAGCGAGCGGGTAAAGACATCCGTATGGGTACAGTGTTTTTAGATTATCCTAATCCCAAGAGGCCGGTTGATTTCGTGATCTATAATTCCACAGGTAGAGAGGTCATAGCGGTAGGTCTTGCCCGCTATGACTCGGATAGAGGAGGCGCCCAAGAGGATGACCGGGTCGGAGGCTACCGAAATTGTGCGGACGAGATTCTTGGCTACGCAAAAGACCAGGGTCTTAACCTTAAGGTAATATTTATCAATGATGGTCCAGGCTTGCTGCTTGGCTCGATGTGGGTGGATTATGACTCGATAGAACGAAGTTGGCCTGGTCGAATTCTTGTAGCTACCCTTCGGATGGTCCCAGAGCGCCTCACTAGAGAATGGCTCTTGGAGTAGAGCGGAGAAAGAAATTGGCAACTGGTATTCCCAAGTCAAGGAAAAGCAACAATCATTCAAGTCGCTCTGGCTCCTATGTTGGTGACAACGGCCATGATCTGCATCTGTGTTATGAAGGCAAAACTGCCGAAGAGGAGATTCTTGCCGCGTCTCCGGCTAAAGCCGTAACGCTTTGGCATGGAAGTGCGGAAGACCCAGGTGTTTTTCAGAACCGTCTCTATTATGGCAATAATCTGCCGCTTCTTGCTGCCTTGCGCGACCAAGAGATGGTAAAGGGCAAGGTCAGGCTCATTTATATTGATCCCCCTTTTGCGACTAGGAGTGTTTTCCAATCGCGATCCCAAAAAGATGCCTATGATGATCTCTTAATAGGCTCTCATTATATTGAATTCATCCGTCAAAGATTAGTCTTGCTTCGTGAGATACTGGCTGAAGACGGGTCCATTTACCTGCACCTGGATGAGAATATGGCATTTCATGTTAAGTGTATTATGGACG
>CAZFUK010000182.1:0-9199 GCA_964522005.1 uncultured Anaerolineales bacterium
GGACAGCGAGCCGCCCGCGCCTCGGCCACATGGCGAACCGCCCGAAGGGCCGCGACCTTCGGGCGGTTGATGGGCTGGCCTCTTAGTGAGGCAGGGGCAGGGCCAACAGCTCGCGCATTCCCCGTACCACCAGAGCCTGGTCCGTCTCCTGTAATCTTGACCCTGCTTCCCCTTCCCGCTACAATCAGCGGCACTAACAAGCCCAGAGAGAGGACCACGCACATGTCGGAGTGGGACACCTACCTACACGAGAACCAGCCGCGCTTCCAGGCCGAGTTGTTCGACTTCCTGCGCATCCCCAGCATCTCCGCCCTGCCCGACCATGCCGACGACGTCCAGACCGCCGCCGCCTGGGTCGCGCGGCGCATGGAGGCGTCGGGCATCGAGAATGTCCAGGTCCTGCCTACGGGCGGGCACCCCGTCGTCTACGGCGACTGGCTCCACGCGCCGGGCAAGCCCACCATCCTGATCTACGGCCACTTTGACGTGCAGCCCGTGGACCCGGTCCACCTGTGGACGACGCCGCCCTTCGAGCCGACGGTCCGCAACGGGCGAGTCTACGCGCGCGGCGCGTCGGACAACAAGGGCAACATGTTCCTCACCCTCGCAGCTATCGAGGCGATGATGAAGACGGAGGGGCGGCTGCCGCTCAACGTCAAGTTCATGTTCGAGGGGCAGGAGGAGATTGGCAGCCCGCAGTTGCCCGACTTCGTGGCGGCGCACAAAGACCGGCTCGCCTGCGACCTGGTCATCAACTCGGATAGCGGACAGTGGGGGGAGAACGAGCCGGGCCTGCTGGTGGGGCTGCGGGGCGGCTGTGGGGTTCAGATTGACGTCCTGGGCGCCACGACCGACCTGCATTCGGGCCTCTACGGCGGCGCGGTCGCCAACCCGCTGCACGCCCTGGCTGAGATCCTGGCCTCGCTGCACACAGCGGATGGCCGGATCGCCGTCGCGGGCTTCTACGACGATGTTGTGCCGCTCAGCGCGGAGGACCGGGCGCAGATTGCCGAGGTGCCCTTCGACGAGGCCGCTTACACGGCCGAGCTTGGGCTGGATGAGCTGTTCGGGGAGGCGGGCTACACCCCGCTCGAACGGCTGTGGGCGCGGCCCACGCTGGAAATCGTCGGTATGTGGGGCGGCTTCCAGGGCGAGGGGGTCAAGACCGTCTTGCCGCGCGAGGCCCATGCCAAGATCACCTGCCGCCTGGTCTCCAACCAGGACCCCAGCCGCATTGTCAGCCTCATCGAGCGCCACGTCGCCGCGCACACCCCACCTGGGGTCAAGGCCGTTGTCCGCCCGCTGCCCTTCCGGGCCTACCCCTATCTGATGCCGGCGGACTTTCCAGGCAACGAGGCGGCGCGGGACGTATTGCGTGAGGTCTATGGGCGCGAGCCGTACTATATTCGTATGGGCGGCAGCGTGCCGGTGACTGAGATTTTCCTGCGCCACCTGGACGCCTACTCGGTGTCGTTCGGCTTCGGGCTGAACGATGAGGGCTTCCACGCCCCCGACGAGTTCTTCCGCCTGGTGAACTTCGAGCGCGGCCAGGTCGCCTACTGCAAGCTGCTGGAACGCCTGGGCCGAGGTTGAATCCACCGCCCCCGACCTGACAGGTTTTGAAAACCTGTCAGGTCTGTCTTGTCTACCGTGCGCCCCGCAGCATGTCAATCAGCCGACCCAGGATGGTCTCGCCGTCGGTGCGGATGCCGTCGTGTTCGAACTCGTTGGTGAGCCAGACGCGGCAGCCGCGAATGGTCGCCGCCGTGTCGAGCGAGAAGCTCCGCTCGACGTACATGTCGTCATAGTAGATCGCGGCGGCGCAGGGCACGCTGTTGGCGCGCAGGCGGTCGGCGTCGTAGAGGCGCGGCCAACTCTCGCGCTGGGCCAGAGCTTCCGCCGCCGCCTGGAGGGGTTGCAGGGCCGGGTCCACCTCGAACATCCAGGGGTAGATCATCTCGCCCGTGAACAGGACGGGCTGACCGGGGCGCAGGGTGAATTCGGGGTACTCGGCGCGCACCCGCTCGGCCGCCCAGCGCGTCGCCTCGCCCTGAGCGTAGATGGCCTCGTGGAGCACGGCGTAGAGCGGGCCGCGCGCGAACGAGGTCATGCTCATCACCTCCTGGAGGAACCAGTCGCCCAGCGTCGGCCCCTCCGCGCCCTCCACAAACGCCTCTTCCAGCAGGTAGTGCAGCCCCTCAAAGCCGTGCTTGCGGCCTAGCTGCGTGCCCAGGGTTTGGAAGCGGCGCGGCGTCAGGGGGGAGCCGTCGGGCAGATAGACGGCGTGGCCTTCGAGATAGGCGACGATTGCCTGGGCGACCGCCTGGTCGTCGGGGTAGCGAGCGAAGTAGCGCTGGTTTTTCTCCCGCACCCGCTGGTAGGTCAGGCGGTAGACGTCGTCGGCCGGGCGGTCCACCGGCGGCAGCCCGCCGGTCAGCATCGCCTCACGGAGGCCGTCAGGCGCGAGCGACAGGTAGCTGAGGACACAGAAGCCGCCGAAGCTCTGGCCCAGGATGCTCCACGGGCGGTCTGGCCCCAACAACTCCCGCCGAATCACCTCGGCGTCGCGGACAATCGAGTCGGCGCGGAAGTGGGCCAGGTAGTCGGCCTGAGCGGCCGCGTCGCCCCGCGCCGCGAGGGTCTGGCGGTTGGCGGGCGTACTGCGCCCGGTGCCGCGCTGGTCCAGCAGCAGGACACGGTACTCGTCGGTGGCGCGCTTGAGCCAGCCGCCCGGCGCTTCGGGCCGGGTCGCCTTGCCGCCCGGCCCGCCCTGGAAAAAGACGAGCCAGGGCAGGTCGGCCCCGGCCTTGCCCGTAGCGACGACTTCACGAGCGAAGACCGTGATGCTTTCGCCGTCGGGCGCGGCGTGGTCGAGGGGGACGCGGAATTCGTGCTCGGTGAGGACCAGGCCCGGCGGGCGGTGGGTGGCGAGGCGCATCTCTGGCTCCTAATTACGAGAGTAGGACAGTATTATAGGAGGATGGGGGTATAATTCAACTCAAAGCCCAATCAAAAGGACATTTCTTTATGACCACCCAATCTCTTACCCTCGGTGTCATCGGCGCGGGGCGGATTGGCCGCCTCCACGCCCAACACCTCGTTCAGCAGATACCGCAGGCCCGCGTCCTGATGGTGGCCGACGTGGTCGAGGCCGCGGCCCAGGCGACGGCCCAGCCCCTCGGCATCCCCCACGTCACCACCGACCCGCTGGCCGTGGTCCACAACCCCGACGTGCAGGCCGTCGTCATTTGCTCCAGCACCGACACCCATGCCGACCTCATCGAGGCGGCCGCCGACGCGGGCAAGCAGGTCTTCTGCGAGAAGCCCATCGCCCTCAGCCTGCCGACCATTGACCGCGCGCTGGCCGCTGTGGAGCGCGCGGGCGTCAAGCTCCAGATTGGCTTCAACCGCCGCTTCGACGCCAACTTCCGTCGCGTCCGCCAGGCCGTGGTCAACGGCGAAGTCGGCCAACCGCACACGCTGCGCATCATCAGCCGCGACCCGGCCCCGCCCCCCATCGAGTACGTGCGGGTGTCGGGCGGGATGTTCCTGGACATGACCATCCACGACTTCGACATGGCGCGCTATCTGATTGGGGCCGAGGTCGAAGAGGTGTACACCCAGGCCGGGGTGATGGTGGACCCGGCCATCGGCGCGGCGGGCGACGTGGACACGGCGCTCGTCACCCTGCGCTTCGCCAACGGCGTCCTGGGAACCATTGAGAACAGCCGCCGCGCGGTCTATGGCTACGACCAGCGGGTGGAGGTGTTTGGAAGTGGCGGGGCGGTCAGCACGGGCAACAACTACCCCAACCAGGCGTGGCTGGCCGACGGCCAGGGCGTGCGGCGCGACCTGCCGCTGAACTTCTTCATGGACCGCTACATCGAGAGCTACGTGACGGAGATGCGGGAGTTTGTCGCGGCGGTGCTGGAGGACAAGCCCGTGCCGGTGACGGGGCAGGATGGCCGCGCGCCGGTCGTGATAGGGCTGGCCGCGCGGCGGTCGTATGACGAGCGCCGTCCCGTCCGCATTGCGGAGATTTCTTGACAGAATTTACAGAATTCGCAGAATGAACAGAATAGACCGTCCACATTCATTTTGTTCATTCTGAGAATTCTGTTAATTCTGTCAAAACAGCCGCCTCAAGCTGTAGCGAGGACGGTGAACGACAGCGGTGGCAGGCTGAGCGTGAGCCGGCCGTCCACGATGGGCTGGCCGGGCAGGCTGCGCGGGACGACCCGTCCCGGCTCGGCCAGCGAGTTGACCGCTTTCGGGTCGTCGCCCGTCAGTTCGTGGCGCGTCAGCACCCGCGTCGGCGCTGCCCCCTGCCACACAATCTCCGTGACCAGCGGCGTCTGAACGCTTCGGTTGACCAGGAACACCGCGCCCGCGCCGGTGGCCGGGTCGTGGCTGGCCGCGGCATCCAGCAGCGGCATGGGGCCGAACAGCCGCGTCTCGTACAGCGGCGCCTGGGTCAGCACATCGAGCGACAGGCCGCGAGCGTAGGCGCTGGCGAGCAGGAATGGGTAGTAGGTGGTGTGGCGCAGCAGGCCATCGGGCGTGGCGTGCAGCGGCGCGATGGTGTTGACGACCTGGGCCAGGCAGGCGATTTTGAGCACGTCGCAGCGGCGCAGGAAGACGTTGAGCCACTGGCCCACCACCAGCGCGTCTTCCAGGTTGTAGACCTCCTCACTCAGCGGCGGCGCGACGCTCCAGCCGCCCCGCCCCGAGCGGTCCTTATACCACACATTCCACTCATCCCACGATAGGTAGAGCGTCCGCCGTGAGCGCAGCCGCGCCTTGACGTAGCGCAGGGTGGCGGCGAGCGTGTCCACCTGGTCCTCGAACTGCGCGGCGAGGGCGAGGTAGCTGCCCAGGTCGTCCTCGTAGTTCGTGGCGTAGTAGTGGAGCGCCAGGTAGTCCACGTGCTCGTAGCACGTTTCGAGCACCAGGCGGTCCCACTCCGGGTAGGTGCGCATGGCCGTGTTGGACGAGCCGCACAGGATGAGTTGGACGCTGGGGTCCTGCCAGCGCATCACCTTGGCCGCCTCGCGCGCCTTCTGGCCGTAGTCGAGCGCATCCAGCGCGCCGATCTGCCACGGGCCGTCCATCTCGTTGCCCAGGCACCAGTAGGGCACGGCGTGGGGCGTCGGGTAGCCGTGGGCGGCGCGCAGATCGGCGTAGTGGCTGCCGACGGGGGCATTACAGTACTCAACCAGGGCCGCTGCTTCCTCAATGGTCCCCGTCCCCAGGTTGACGCCGAGCATGGGCTGCGCGTCGAGCAGGCGGCAGACCTCGATGTACTCGTTGGTGCCGAACTGGTTGGTCTCAACCGACTGCCAGGCCAGGTCGCGACGGCGGGGGCGCGCCTCACGCGGGCCGACGCCGTCCAGCCAGTGGTAGCCGCTGAGGAAGTTACCGCCCGGATAGCGCAGGATGCTCAGGCGCAACTCGCGCAGGGCCTGGAGCACGTCGCGGCGGTAGCCGCGCTCGTCGGCGTGGGGCGAGCCGGGGTCGTACAGGCCGCCATAGATGCAGCGACCCATGTGCTCGGCGAAGCCGCCAAACAGCAGGGGCGAGATGGGGCCGATGATCCGTTCGGTGTCGAGGGTAATCCGGGCGGGCATGGTTGAATCCTTGAAGCGTGATGCGTGATGCGTGATGCGTATTTCGTAGTGCGTATTTCGTATCTCGGAACCCAGCCAGCTTCTTCCGAAATACGAAATACGCACTACGCAGTAGGAACCGGCGCCTCGGCCCGCAACCACCCTTCCGCTTTGAGGTCGTCCCACAACGCGGCGGGGATGGGCGTAGCATAGGCGGCCAGGTTGTCCTCGACCTCCTGGGGCGAGACCGCGCCGAAGAGAGTCGTCGCTACGGCGGGGTGAGCTTCGGGGAAGCGCAGGGCGGCGATGCGCAGCGGGACGTCGTGGCGCTCGCAGACGGCCTGGATACGCTCGACCCGCTCCATAATGGGGGCGGGCGCGTCGGCGTACTGGAACTTGGCGCCGGGCAGCGGGCCGGTGGCGAGGATGCCGCTGTTGTAGACGCCGCCGATGATGATACTGATCCCCTTCTGCTGGCACAGGGGCAGGAACTCGTCCAGCGCGGTCTGCTCCAGCAGAGTGTAGCGGCCCGCCAGCAGGAAGCCGTCCACATCGGCGTTCCGGGCAAAGTCGGCCAGCATCTGCCACTGGTTCATGCCGGCGCCCACCGCTCGGATGACGCCCTGGCCCCGCAGGTCCGCCAGGACCGGGTAGGCGACGTCCAGCGCCTCGCGGTAGTGGTCGTCGGGGTCGTGCATCAGGGCGATGTCCACGCGGTCCAGGCCGAGGCGGGTCAGGCTCTCGTCCAGGCTGCGCCGGATGCCGTCGGCGGTCCAGTTGAAGACGACCTGGCCGTCGGGCTGGACCAGCCGGCCCACCTTGGTGGACAGCACGAAGCTGTCACGCGGCACGCCGACCAGCGCCTGGCCCAGCCGCCGCTCGCTCTGGCCGGCCCCATAGAGCGGCGCGGTATCCAGGTAGTTGATGCCGGCCTGGAGAGCGCGTTCCACCGTGGCGACGGCCTGGGCCTCAGACAGCGTGGCGTACAGGTTGCCCAGGGGGGCGGTTCCCAGCCCGAGGCGGGTGACGCGGAGGCCGGTGCGGCCAAACTCAGTCGTTGGTAGAGTGGGCATAGGTCCTCCGGGTTAAGGACTAATGGTTGAGGATTGATGACTAATGACTGATCATCAATCATTAGTCATTAGTCATTAGTCATTAGTCATTAGTCATCAATCTTACTGTCATACGACGGCTGGTGGACGTAGCGGCGCATGCCCAGGCGCAGGGTGATGGCGCGGCCTGGCGGGAGCGTCAGGGGCAGGTGTTTGGCGTTGACGTCCTGCCGCTGCCCTGGCTGGCCGTGGTCCGTGAGAACGGCCACATCGGTGAAGCGGTGCTCGCCAAAGGCGCCCGCCTGGAGGACGACGCGCCGAGGGTGGAGGACACCTGTATGGGTCAGCGTCACCGTCACGTGGTCGGGGCCGAGGTCGTGGACGAGGGCAGCGACATCGGGCGGCAGACCGGGGCGGCGGGCGTCGGCGTCGAAATAGCGGAGGCGGACGTGGAGCAGGCCGCCGTGATAAACGATCTGCGGGCCGCCGCAGGTCAACTGGACCAGGGCCTCGGTGTGGACGGGGTTGATCTCCTGCCAGTGGTGGACGTCCCAGGTCTCCGGGTCGCCGTCGTCGGCGGCCAGGCGGTCCAGACGGGCCAGAATCTCGGTCCACTGGGCATCGAGAATGCGCTGGGGATAGTCGGGGTTGTCGCCCTGGAGGTAGCAGTACCAGGGCGCGATGTGGATGTCGTCGCCCTTGCCGCGCCCCGGCAGCACGTCGCGCCAGGTGGTAGACCGTTGCGGAAACTGGTCGAGGCGGGCGCGGTCCCGGTCGCTCTGCGAGATGTACCACAACTGGAGCGGAAACTCCGGCTTGGGCGGGCGGTAGGCCGTCCAGCCCTGGTCGGTGTGGCGGTGGGGGATGAGCAGTTGGCCGTCTTCGACGCGGCCCAGGTCCAGCAGGCGGTCCATCTGGCCGCGTGGGATGTCCAGGTAGCCCAGGTCGCCCGTCAGCAGGACGGCGTTCATGGCGGCGATGGTCAGCGGCTGAATGATGGACATAAAGCCGTGCGGCCACTGCCAGCCGTAGTAGCCGCCCCACCACTTGCCGCCCATGAGTTCCCCGATGACCCCGCTGGGGCCAACGTTGTCGGGGCACAGCCCGTCGTTGGCCCTTATGCGGTCGGCCCAGGCCTCCAGGTAGTCGAGGACCCAGGCGCGGTAGCGGTCCTGGCCGGTCCAGATGTAGGCGTGGGTGACGAGGCTGGTCGCCGTCAGGTTCAGCGGCACGTCGCCGTGCATCTGGCGCTCGTTGAGCCGTTTGAGAATCTCGGCATAGACCGTGTCATCGTTCCAGTTCGCCGTGGGGCCTGTCACGCTGGGGATGTCGTCAAAGGGCGGAGGGTAGTCGGCCAGGATGGCGCGGTGAGTGGCCCAGTCGTCCCACTCGTTGACCAGGCGCGGGCCTCGGCTGCCGGTGATGGGCGAACGCATCATCCGTCGCTCGGCGTCCCAGTTGGGGGCGAGCGGGTCCAGACCCATATACATGTGGCTGAAGCGTTGGGCGCGGGCGCGGTGGAGAGCGTTGGCCGGGTCGGCCAGCCCGATGTAGTACAGGTAAATCGAGCTTTCGCCGTGGTGCATCCAGTCGTAGAAGGCGTCGAACTCGCGCCAGACCTGGCCGTACTGGGTGAACTGGAGGGTCACAGCCTCCCAGGCGGCGAGGCTACGGCGCAGCACGTCCTCGCTGCCGCCCAGGGCGTAGAACAGCGGCCAGTTGTGGTAGCTCTCGTAGCCGTCGTCCGAGCCGTCCATACCAGGCCAGGTCTGCCGCCAGATAAACGTGCCGTCAGGGCGCGTGTAGCGGGCCTGGAAGACGGGCGCGGCCTCGTTCATGGTCTGGATGAGGCGGCGCTGGGCAAGCGCCCAGGCGGGCGGCGGGGTGGGCGTGGCGCCGGTGAGATGGGGCATGGGGAATGCAACCTCCGTCTGAAGGAGACCACCGACTCTGTCAAAGTGCATCAGCCCCGCCTCAGGCGTGAGCCGCCGGGGTGGTGTCGCCCGCGCCGGCCATGAGCGCCCCGAGGTGTTCGCGCGTCGCCTGGGCGGCCGGCAGCGTGGCGACAATCTCGCCGTGGAACATGACGGCGATGGTGTCCGACAGGGCCATAATCTCGTCCAACTCAGCCGACACCAGCAGCACCGCCGTGCCCTGGTCCCGCGCCTCCACAATGCGGCGGTGGATAAACTCGATGGAGCCGACGTCAATGCCGCGCGTGGGCTGCGCCGCGATGAGCAGCTTGATGGGCCGCGAGAACTCCCGCGCCACGACCACCTTCTGCTGGTTGCCGCCGCTGAGGCTGCCGACGGGCGTGAAGATGCTCGGCGTGCGGATGTCGAACTCCTGCACCAGCTTCTCGGCCTGCTGGGTGATGGCCCCTTCGTCGGTCTGAATCCCGTGGGCGAAGGGCGGGCGGTAGTACGTCGCCAGCACCAGGTTGTCGGCGATGGGATAGCTCAGCACGACGCCATGCTTGTGGCGGTCCTCCGGGATGTGCCCTGCGCCGGCCTCGGTCAGCACACGCGGCGAGACATTAGT